>CAZSGO010000232.1:0-3188 GCA_964606395.1 uncultured bacterium | reverse complement strand
GTTCTACAGTAGCTCCAACTTCTTCAAGTTTTGTTTTAATTTCTTCTGCGCTGTCCTTTGGCAAAGCTTCTTTTACAGCGACAGGTGCGCTTTCAACAAGGTCTTTAGCTTCTTTGAGGCCTAAACCGGTCAATTCGCGAACAACTTTAATAACGTTGATCTTCTTTTCGCCAAAGCTCTGAAGCATGACGTCAAATTCTGTTTGTTCTTCTTCGGCAGCTGCTGCTGCTGCAGGTGCGGCTGCCATTGCAACCGGTGCTGCGGCTGTAACACCGAATTTGTCTTCAATCTCTTTGATCAATTCTGAGATCTCTAACATGTTTGCTGTTTCCAAGTATGCTAATACATCGGCTCTTTTTACGTCGGCCATTTTAATCCTCCTTTAAATTCTATTGAGGTGTGTTTTATGTTATTGTTTTACTTCTTCAAGTGATTTTAATACACCAAGCAGATCGCGCATCGGTGATTGCAAACATCCCAAAACCTTTTGCATGGGTGACTGTAATCCACCAAGCAATGTGGCCAGGAGAACTTCCAATGAAGGGAGTTCGGCGATCTTGTCAACTTTTTCTTTTCCGCAAAGTTCGCCTTCAAAGATCAGGGCTTTAACATCGGGTTTATTGAGATCCTTCATTTTCTTCTTGAATTCTTTTAGGACCTTTGCCGGTGCAACAGGATCTTTTCCATAGACCAGTGCAGTAGAACCGGTTAGGAAAGCTTCTTTTTCCACATCATAACCGAGTTCTTTAAGTGCGAGTAAGATCAAGGTGTTCTTTACAACCTGCATCTTGACATCGTTTTCAAATAATTCTGAGCGCAGTTCGTTAATCTGAGCAACACTCAGACCAAGATAATCTGAAAAATATACGGCGCCAGCGCCCTTGATCTTTTCGGATATGTCCTGAACTCTTTCGATTTTTTTCTGGGTTGGCATGAAAAACCTCCTACGCTAATGCTGATTGTTTATCAATTTTGATCCCTGGGCCCTGTGTAGAAGAAATTGACATCTTCTTAAGGTAAGTGCCTTTCAGAGCCGTAGGTTTCATCTTCATGACCGTACCCAGCATTCCTTTGATATTGTCTTTTAATTGTTCAGAGGAAAATGAAGCTTTTCCAACAACAACATGTAGAATGCCGTATTTATCAACGCGGAATGAGATCTTGCCTGCTTTAGCTTCCTTGACCGCCTGAGCTACATCATTGGTAACTGTTCCTGTTTTGGGATTCGGCATTAAACCGCGAGTTCCCAAAGCACGTCCAAGTTTACCAACATGACGCATCACATCGGGAGTTGCTATACAGACATCAAAATCAAACCATCCGCCTTCGATTTTTTCTATATAATCTTCTAACCCTGCATGATCAGCTCCGGCATCCTCTGCTTCTTTGACTTTATCACCCTGGGCTAGTACCAATACGCGAACTTTTTTGCCGGTACCATGCGGAAGTATAACTGTTCCGCGAATATTCTGATCGGCATACTTAGGATCGACACCGAGATTCAATGTCAATTCTATAGATTCGTCGAATTTGGCATTTGCGGCTTTTTTGATCAATTCGATACCTTCGACCAATGCATATTCCTGCATTCTATCGAATAGTCCCTGATTTGCCGAATATCGCCTACTTTGATTCATTAATTCATGCCTCCAGTTAACCTTCAACCTTTAGTCCCATGCTCCTGGCGGTTCCTGCGATCATTCGCATGGCCTGCTCTACGGTATGGGCGTTTAAATCTTTCATTTTCAACTTGGCAATGTCTTCAAGATCTTTGGCGCTCACTTTTCCAACTTTTTCTTTGTTGGAAACGGGAGATCCCTTTTCGATCTTAGCTGCTTTTTTGAGTAAAACGGCTGCTGGCGGTGTTTTCGTTATAAACGAAAATGACCGGTCTCCATAAACCGTGATCACAACAGGAATGATCAAACCCATCTGATCTTGAGTTTTAGCATTATATGCTTTACAAAACTCCATGATATTTACACCATGTTGTCCTAAAGCCGGACCAACGGGTGGTGAAGGGTTTGCTTTACCTGCAGGAAGCTGTAATTTGATCAGTGCTTCTACTTTCTTTGCCATACTACTTTTACCTGTTTTTAGGTTTTATCGTTTTATTTCTCTTTTTCCACCTGAAGATAATCCAGCTCAACCGGCGTAGAACGCCCGAAAATGCTGACCATAACCTTCAGTTTGCGCTTTTCTTCATTGACTTCTTCAACGACACCGGAGAAATCAACAAAAGGACCATCAACAACCTTAATGGGGTCGCCCACATTAAAGGGTGTTGCCATAACTTCCCGGCCGTCTTTCTTTTCGACTTCGCCAAGAATACGCGCAACCTCTTTTTCTGTAAGTACTTGAGGAACACCTTTTGATCCCACGAAACTGATCACACCGGATATGTTCTCAACGAAATATTTACTTTCCGAAGTCATATCCATTTTGATCATAATGTATCCGGGATAAAAGACTTTCACCCGTGTACGCTTTTTACCGTCTCGCATTTCTACGACATTTTCAGTCGGAACCAAGACATTTTCGATGGAGTCGGCAAACCCGGAAGCTTCTGCTTCAAACAGAATTCGATCGGCTACGGCCCGTTCTTTTCCGGATAATGCTTTCAGTGTAAACCATTTCATGTATTACATCCAATCAATTAATTTGCGGACCAAGGTACCTACACCCAGATCAACGATCGCGATGAACAGCGTAATAAAGATCGAAAAGACCAATACTACAGTCGTAGATGATTTCAGTTCATCCCAAGAAGGCCAATTTACCTTCTTCAATTCGTAGCGGACACCGCTAAAAAATTCTTTTATTCTGTCAAACAATTTCATGTATTTGTCCTCGTTTGTTCTGCAGGTCTGGAGGGATTCGAACCCCCAACTTGCGGTTTTGGAGACCGCTGCTCTGCCAGTTGAACTACAGACCTGTCACACTTTTAGCGCGTTTCTTTGTGCAAGGTATGTTTTTGGCACCACGGGCAGTACTTCTTATATTCCACGCGTTGCGGATGCTTCCGTTTGTTCTTGGTAGTCGTATAATTTCGACGTTTACAATCCGAACATGCCAAAATGATATTATTGCGTATTTTTTGTCCTGCCATAATGCTCTATGCCTTTATTCAATAATCTCTGTTACAACACCAGCGCCTACGGTACGGCCGCCTTCGCGAATAGCGAAAC
>CAZSGO010000231.1:0-3195 GCA_964606395.1 uncultured bacterium | reverse complement strand
TTTGGGGCGCTACCGATATGAACGGTGCACCATTATCAACCGGTGTTTATGTTTATACTTTGAAATATGGAAATTTCACAAAATCACATAAAGTGACCTTGTTGAAGTAAATATATCATAAAAAAAAAGGGAGAGGTGTCCTCTCCCTTTTTTATATAAAGATATAATTCAATTAGATAGAAAAAGGAATTATGATGCGAAGGAAGTTGTTTGTATTAATATTTGCAATCTTCTCAATGGTCATGACTGCGTTTGCGGGTACAACGGGCAAAATAACCGGACTGGTTATGGACGTCGATTCCGGTGATCCTCTTATAGGGGTCAATGTAATGCTGGCAGGTACGACACAGGGAGCAGCCACAGATCTTGAGGGTTATTTTACTATTTTAAACGTACCTCCGGGAATCTACGAAATCGCTGCTTCATCCATTGGGTATAAAACCTTTAGGATACAAGATATCCGGATTTCAGTTGATCATACGACAAATATTGATATTAACATGGAATCTTCGGTGATCGAAGGCGAGGAAGTGATTGTTATCGCCCAAAAAGAATTGATCCAAAAGGGCTTAACGTCTTCCGAATCAAGTATCTCTTCAGAAGAACTTGAAGCTATGCCGGTAGAATCATTTGCGGGACTTCTTGCCACACAGGCAGGGGTAACCCAAGGATCAGACGGTGCTTTGCATGTTCGAGGTGGACGCTCAAGTGAAGTCACCTACATGGTTGATGGTATCCCGGTCTCAAGTGACCTTGGCTTATCATTATCGACCAATGTTATTTCAGAATTAACACTTATATCAGGTACTTTTAATGCGGAATACGGCAAAGCCATGAGCGGTATTGTCAATATTGCCACAAAAGAAGGTGCAAAAAAATTCAAGACACGTTTGTCAACCCAATTTGGCGATATGCTGACCTGGAATGACAGATATATCAAGGGTAATGATTTTAACCCTTTTACTTTTCAACGATATGACCTGGATTTCAGTGGACCGATATCTTTTTTACCCGAAGGTTCATTTTTCATTACAGGTACTTTTAAAAATAACTTAGGTTGGCTATATGGTATCAGAGAGCATACAACCTATGATATGGGTATTATCAGCAACAACACAGCAATAATATCCATGACCGGTGATAGCGCCTATGTGCCCATGAATACAAGCGATTCTAAGAAGATCATGGCCAAATTCGCTTTTAAACCATTGCCTAAAACAAAGCTGATGTATCAGTTTATCGGTGATTTCGGACAGTGGCAAAATTATTCGCAGGAATGGATATTTGCTCCTGATGGCCGCTACCAGTATACGTCGAATGATATGATGCATGCGCTTCATATTACTCAAACACTTACAGAAAAATCTTATTTTACTTTAAAATATTCATATAAATCCAGTCATTCGGAACAATATGTCAATAAGATCGAGTTTCCCTATACTCTAAATGAAGATATTAACGGAAATGGCGTTATTGACATTATTCCCGGCTTAAATGTATCGGAAGATCTTAACGGTAACGGTGTCTTGGACAGCGACCTTTCTATCGATTGGGATTTTATCAATGAATATGGTGCTTTTATACCAAATGATACCTGGTATACTCTTGGTATCGGCGATACCACGATCAATGTACCCTATTATGTTCTAGCCAGCGGTCGTACCGATGTACCGGCTTACCATTTTAATTATGGTGGACAAAATATGGGTTATTATATTTCTGATGATAGATCACATACAGTTAAGTTTGATTATATATCACAAGTAAATCGTGAAAATCAAATTCGGGCAGGTTTCGAATTCAATACTTATTCACTTCATCGGAACAATTCAGTTCTGAAAATGAGTGAACAAGATGGGACAATACCGCCGTTCATTCAGAATGCCGGTGTTGCAAATCATGATTATTATACGAACAATCCATATGATTTCTCAGCTTACATTCAGGATAAAATTGAAGTTAAAGATATTATTATTCAAGCCGGATTGCGTTATGATTATTTTAACGCCAATACTATTGTCATTGATCCTTTGACAAGAGATACAACCAATGCAACACCTAAAAATCAAATAAGTCCACGATTGGGAGTCAGTTTTCCCATCACGGATCAGGGATTTATTCATTTCTCATATGGACATTTTTTCCAGATGCCGTCATTCTATTACCTCTATACTAATCCGCTTCTTAAGCAAGGAGCCAGTGTGTCAAGATTCGGCAATCCGGATATCGAACCCCAAAAAACAGTCATGTATGAGTTGGGTTTGCAGCAACAATTATCTTCATCGACCGCCATTGATCTGACGATCTTCTATCGTGATATTATCAACTGGTTATCGACAGAATATAACTTTGTGGACAATACCTATAAATATACACGATACATTACCGAAGATTACGGTAACGTCCGTGGTATAACATTTGCATTAACACAACGTGGTGGACAATTCCTGACCTTTAATGCAGATTACACTTATCAGATCGCCGAAGGCGTCGCTTCTTCGCCTGATGCAAAATACTATGATGCATTGAATAATGTTGAAAGTGAAACCAAGGTTGTTCCGCTCGATTGGGACGTTCGACATACCATCAATGCAAACCTAACCGTTAATCCGATGGCAGATCTGGGCCTTGGTATTCTTGGACGTTTTTCAACAGGTAAACCCTATACACCAACTGTACAAGGTCAACGGGATGCCGAAGAAAATTCAGATAGAAAACTTTCGGAATTTACCGTTGATTTTAAAGCATATAAGTACTTTAACATCGGTTCACAACGTTTTAGTGTAAATCTCAAGGTTTACAATCTATTTGATACCTCAAATGAACGTTATGTGTTCACCGATACGGGTCGTGCGGGTTATACTTTAACCCCAACCTATGTGGGTGATCCGGCAGAACAATATCCGGACACACCCGGTATACATTCACTTGAAGAATACCTGTATAGTCCGACAAACTATTCAAATCCAAGGCAAATACTCTTGAGTATTACCTGGGATTTTAACGGTTAAAGATGAAAACCAAGGAAATTAATATGAAAAGACATCATATATATCTTATCTCCTTAATGCTGATCACTGCTTTTGGCCTTTACGGGCTCGATTCAAGTGTAATGGTAAGATCCGGACTTGAAAAGGAGATATATTTTAAAAAGCAGCAGGAATTGCAAAAACCAACCATAACCGATAGCGAACG
>CAZSGO010000230.1:0-3198 GCA_964606395.1 uncultured bacterium | reverse complement strand
CATGTTAAAAAGCTGAAAAAGATACGATTAGAAATAGGTAAAGTCAATGATTTTAATAAAAATACAATATAATTTTGCTTATTAACATTTTAATTACTTTTCGTAAGACGTAAGACGTGAGACGTAAAACTTTTGATATAAGACTTGGCGAGCCGCGGATTAGTAAAATAATACCCCGACGAATGGAGGGGTTTGACTATGCAAAAATCCGGGGTGAAACACCGGGAAAGTGGACACTAAACGAAACAACCCCGTCCGCCAGTTGGCGGAGAGGGGTTGAATATTATATTTCTTTTATCTCTATTCTTAATTTATTTCGATTGTTCAATTGTTCTAATGTTCTATTGCTCGTTATTCAAAGAATTCAACCCTTAGCTCAATGCAATTTGTGTATGTATTATTTCAACATAAATTAGATTATTGTATTGACCCCAGAGGGGTCATACTAAAATAGAATTTTGCCCAATAAATAAACGCAACCACAGCGTGGTTGAACATTGGATTATTTTGTTCAACCGCTCTGCGGTTGTAATTATTCTGGGAATTCTTATCTATTATTGTTCGACCCCTCTGGGGTCTTCAAGAAATTGTTATTTCGAAAATGCTTCCCTCACCTTCTCAGGCATATAACAGGGTCTCCCCTTTTCGTTCACAAAAACCATCAGCGTTTCCGCATTGGCTACAAGCGTTCCGTCATCTTTCGTGATCTTATATTCATAGATAAATGATGATTTTCCAAGGTTTTTGACGACTGCGTCAATGTGCAGGACTTCCTGATAATACGCGGGTGATTTATATTCGATCATTACCTTTGCAATAACGGGAAATTTCTTCCATTCCTTGAAATCGTCAAAATGGACGCCGGCTTCTTTTAAATAATCACAACGTGCCGCCTCTAAATAATGAGGATAGGTACCGTTATTTACATGACCAAATGAATCCAATTCGTATGAACGTACGGTTAAAGTGCTTTTCCAAATTTTCATTCCGCGTGTTCTCCTTTTTTATGGTATAAATATAGAAAGCCAAAGAAAGCCAAAAGACCGAACGACGACATTGTCAGCCAAAATATCTTCATGTTGGGTATCAGATCCATCATAATTCCACCTATAAATGGTCCAAGGGACCAACCTAAGGTTGAGATCGAACTGTAAACACCCTGATAGCGACCATACTGTCCTTTTTTTGCCATGTTTGATGCTATAGTATTTCCGCTGGGACCGGCGAACATTTCACCGAAAGTGATAAAGATCATCACGAATAGCATCATGCCAAAGGAATTTATCCAACCCATAAAGGCATAACTAAAGACAAAGAACAAAGATCCGATCATCATCAGGATGAAATGGTTCCGTTTTTTCGTCCATTGAGTAATAACATATTGAAATATGATCACCAAAGCGGCATTGAAGGCATATATCCAGCCAATTTGAGTGGATGACATGCCGATACCTTTTTTCATAAAGACCGAGAGGGTCGAAACGAACTGTCCCCAGGTCAAGAACAACAGCAGGGCTACCACACAAAAGAAAAGGAATACTCTATCGCGCTTGAACGCGGCAGCCATAGCTCCGAAACCTCGGAGCTCCTTCCCCGCCCCTTTGGGGCTTGGGGAAGCCGGTCGTACCGTTAGATCGACGGTTTCTTTTATGCTAAAGATCACAAACAAACCGGCAACGAGAAAAGTAGCCGAGGTAAAGTAAAATAAGGATTGATAGGAAATATCAAAAAGAAAACCGCCGATCGCGGGGCCGGTCCCCCATCCGATATTGCCGGCCATCCGCATCAGCGCATAACCGTTGCTTCGTTCTTTTGGCGGGAGAATATCTGCGATCATAGCAGATGCGACAGGTTGAAAAAAGGAGGATAACCAATATTGACTTAAGATAATGCCCGCCAATACCCATACGCTAAAACCTTTAGCTATGGCAATGCCGGCCAGCAAAAAAATAAGCGATCTGCTCAGCTGACTCCAGACCATTAATCCCTTGCGGCCGATCCTGTCGGACACGACCCCGCCCACAGATTGTGCAACGGTACGACCGATGGCTGCCGCGAGAAAAAATAAAGAGATCGTGGTCATGGAAATATCACGGATCGTATTAAAATACACTGTCATAAAGGGAACGATCGCACCAAAACCAAGTGAATTGATCAACCAGCCCAACATGAGGGGATATAATCTTTTGTCGATATTTTTGAGTGATAGCTTCATAGATTATTCAATATTTCCGCAATCGTAAAAATTTCAATTAATAGAGACGCCCCGAAGCTTCGGGGCTACGTCTCTACAATAATAAATCCTTTAAAATCTGTGGTGACAATTCCTCATACGAATCCACGATCAAGTCGGCCTCATGGATCACTTCTCTCGGAAAGGTGGTCGTGATCCCGATGACTTTAGCTCCCGAAGCTTTACCGGCACGGATACCGTTGACGGAATCTTCGATCACGATACAATTCTCAATGGGGATCCCTATCTTTTCCGCGCCTTTCAAATATGGCTCCGGATGCGGTTTGGTATTTTCCACCTCGCTGGAGGTGATCATCCCGCTGAAAATATTATCGACGGGAACGTTTGCAAAAGTCCAATCCATCACTTCCCGTGAGGTTGAGGTCACGATTAAGTCTGAAAATTCATCCAAACAAGAATAATAGAATTCCTCGAATCCGGGGATAAAACGCATATTTGCCTTGAATTCATTGAACAGGTCAATACTGTATTCTTTACGCATCAGATCAATATCTATTTGAGCATCATATTTTTCACGGATGTAAGAAAAAACGGCTTTAGCGTCTTTGCCTTTAAAGAACAGCCAATCTTCAGGTTTAACTTTTATTCCATATTTTTTGAATTGAATGTTCATTGCCGTCTCGTAAAGCGGTTCGCTGTCTACGACAACACCATCGAAATCCAAAAGCAGACCGTATTTTTTATCCATGAATGTTGTTTCCCTCCGAAATAAGACTAAATATAGGAAAATAAGGTAAAAAGATTAAAGAAAATTAAACAAAACATGTCATCCTGAAAAAATTAAGTAGTCATTTTATTCTGGATCGTAAAAATTTATCACTCACCCTTATTTCCCTTCGACCCAATTTATCCGATCCTGAGTCAAGCATAGGATGACTCGTCAGCTTTTCACTACATAAAAAAGGGCGCTAAATGCGCCCATGATCTGTGTAATCAGCGAAATC
>CAZSGO010000229.1:0-3217 GCA_964606395.1 uncultured bacterium | reverse complement strand
ATTTCCTGATCGAAGACTATGCGCTACAGGATTTTTATTATCAATTCTATCTCACTAACAGCGATTGGGCCATGTTTGAGGGACTGTACTCGACAATTGACAATTGATAGTTGACAATTGATAGTTGACAATTGATAGTTGATAATTGATAGTTGATAGTTGACAGTTGACAGTTGACAATTGACAGTTGATAATTGATAGTTGACAATTGACAATTGATAGTTGACAATTGATAGTTGACAGTTGATAATTGATAAACTATAGACAAAATATTTGGAAGCGCATCCAGTGCGACGCGTAAAGAAAATCCGACGAATGAGGGTAAAAAAGTTTCCGGGATGAGCCCCGAAGCATCGGGGCGAAGACTTTCGGAAACTTTACTGAGGGAGGAGGATTTTTAGCCAAAGCACTGAAGCGCTTGACTTTCTTTTGTTTCTCCCATGGGGATCCCTGTGGGATTTTCTTTGGTCAAGCAAAGAAAAGAAAGGACAAAACAAAAGCTTCTTCAACTCCGTCAGCTGACGGACTTCGCAGGACAGGCGATATGCGATATTCGAAGTGAATATTTACCTCGAAAGCCCGATTGACTCAATTTTCTTAACTTTTTACAAAAAGTTTGGAAATTTGAGTTAATTGGATCTTGCGCGCGGTCATTTTATACTGACGTATGAATAGATCTCTCCGCTTCGCCCGCCTATGGCGGACTTCGGTCGAGATGACATGCTTACTACTCACTCTCTTCTATTTATCGTTTATAGTTTATCGTTCATAGTTCATCGTTTCTTCCCTCTTATCTCTTATCTCCCGTCTCTTGCCTTCTGGCTTCTGACTTCTGGCTTCTGGCTTCTGGCTTCTGGTTTCTTGCTTCTGAACTTTTTTTCCCTTACATTTATCGCGAATCAAATATTTAATACGGAGGAAAAGGACATGCGAAGGAACACGAAAAGGTTTTTGGGTTTACTTGTTGTTATACTGGTAATAGTCGGCCTTTTTGCCGGATGCAGTACCAAGATGGTACATGAAACGGCCATCAAGGGTTCCCTGATCGAAATGCGCGCCATGGCCGCCAAACTGGGCGAGCCTACATTGGTCGATGATATTCTGTATTTCGGCTCCACTAAGATAAATGAAAATTTTAAGATCGTGGATGCCATTCAGGCAAAGTACGGCTGTACCGCCACGTTCTTTGAAAAACAAGGCGATGAATTCGTCCGCGTCAGTACCGATGTGATGTTTGAAGGGAAACGCGCTGTGGGAACCATTCTGGATCCCGACGGTCCGGTGATCAAGAAGATCCGCAAGGGCAAACCATTTTACGGCACGGTCGATATTTTGGGCGATATGTACGAAACCGGCTATGAACCCATCATCGATGCCATGGGCGAGGTGATCGGGGTGTATTATACGGGATTTCAATTATAAGATAGTGACCGGTGATCGGTAATCGGTGATCGGTTAAAGAGAATATGAACCACAGATCTCACAGATGACGCAGATAATAATTTTTAAAATCTGTGTGATCGATGCCTGCCCTTCGTAGTCCGTCAGCTGACGGACGATCTGTGATTTGAATATATAGCTGTCATTTAGACTTCCGATGGTTGAGGTCTTACCACAGATATATTCGCAATGATAGTCAAATAAAAAAGGGACTATGGAATGAAGCTATTTCACAAACTCAAATGGACGATCTTACCCTTGCTTCTCCTGCTGTTTGCCGCATGCAAGCCGGCGGGAAACACAGAGCTTGAACAGTCGTTTAAATTCAGATCCGACTACAGTACAAACGGTGAATTTTATATTCAAGTGCATCTGCCAGAGAGTTATAATAAAACGGATCGCTCTTATCCGGTATTATACATAACCGATGCAGACTGGTTTTACGGCACGGCCCGGGACATGGCCTATATGATGAGCCTGAGCGGCAATGAATTCATTCTTGTCGGCATCGGCTACGGTGATAAAGCCACCTGCCGTGACAAACGCATGAAAGATATGGGCAGCGATCTCAATGCGGACGGCATTCCCGCGTATACCTCATATCAGTCCTTTTTAAAAGACGAGCTTTTCCCCGAGATCGAATCGCGCTACCGGGCGATGTCGACCAACCGGACCTACTACGGCTGGTCACTGGGCGCCCTTTTTGCCAATCATCTTCTCTATGAACAGCGTGATCTTTTCGATAACTATATCCTGGGCGGTGGCAGATTCCCCATGAACTGGTCAGAACACATGGATAGCACCTTGCGTCAGCCAAATAACGACCGTCCCCTGAGCCTCTATGTGGGTTTCCCCGGACTTGACGCCTCACGCGAGGAATATATCAACATGCTCAAATCTTTAAAGAACGAAGATCTTGGCGATATCTTTTTGCACTGGGATATCTATCCCGATCAGGGACACGATATCGAATCGGCTGCCGATGCGCTCTGGAAAGGTCTGCGCTATACCTTTTCTCAAAAGCAACTGACACCGACCCTAATGGACAGGGTTCAGCGCTACGGAATGGACAAAGCGTTGCAGCACTATGAACAATGGAAAGTCTTACGACCTGAGATCACGGATTTTTCCCCAAGCAATCTGCTGGATTTTTCAAACTATTTAAATGCAGACGACAAGCAGAAATTCATGGTCTATTTTGGCAATAAATATCCGCCTAAGATCATTACGTTTCATCTAAACAGCAACACAGTTCCCACGGAAAGTGCCGTTCATATTACAGGCAATCAGCAAACTCTGGGCTACTGGAATCCTTCGGCTGTTGCCTTAAGACAATTCCCCGACGGTCATTGGGGAAAAAGCATCGGCGTATTACAAGGGACACAATTGGAATATAAATTCACCCTCGGAAGCTGGGAAACCGAAGCACTGGATGCGAATGGACAGGCATTGCCTAATTTTACGCTAACGGTTGAGAAAGATAGTGTATTGACAATTACGATCCCCGGCTGGAAGAAGGGAAACTAGTGACGGTTAAAAAAACGCAGTCCACAGATTTCTTTTTTTTAAATTGATCTGCGATAAGCAATATTATCTGTGATTTAGGTATATTAGCGTCATTTCGCCCCAAGTCCAGGACCTTTGGGATTAAATGTAAGAAATCTTAAACTACTTGAATCATTAATCTAAACAATGAATTATGTAAAATATAAATATTGAATATTAAGTGATCTTCGTCACAATTCATTATTATATCTTGCTTTAATTTAGGCTTATC
>CAZSGO010000228.1:0-3217 GCA_964606395.1 uncultured bacterium | reverse complement strand
CGGGTCAATGTGTGTTAAACCCTTCGGCCAGCTCAGGGTTATAGAAAATCCCGACGAATGGAGGGGTTGAACTTACCCACTCCGCACCCCTGACCCCCGACCCCACACCCACGCTTTATTTCCTAAAAATTAAATTGTGCAAGTAGTTAATAAAAATTACATTTAACCGTCTGAAACGAACCCGAAAAACTGTGACGAATGAAACGAATAATCCTATTTATCATCATGCTATCTTTTTTGACGGCTTGGGCCGGTGCGCAGGTCCAGCGGGTCTTTATTGCCGGTGATTTTTTAGAGGCCGTATCTCTTGATCCTGATCAGAAAAAAGCGGTCAAAGAAGATGATCATGTTGAATTTAGCGATACGGTGTTCGCGGATCTTGACCTGAACGGACTGTTAGATCGTATTACCCGTGAAGATGGGCTGAAGATCGCCTTTCAAAAAACGAACAGTCTTTACAAGACGATCACATTATCCGACGAGAGCGGAAAGATCATGATATTTGATCTTAACGAAGACGGATTCCCGGATATCATTCAACAAAACGGTCTGGCCGGACAGCTGTTTTATGAAAATACCGCCATAAAGGCCTTAATACCCGACATGATCCCCATGTCGGAAGATACAAAAGCCACTCTTGCCTATAGCAATTATTCCAAAGACAGTGGGATCGCATATTACCCCTCTCTTAATAATAAGCATATCGCATTCGAGATCATTGATAACGGTTTGACCCTGGTACCCGAAGAAAACTGGTATGGTTCGGCTCTTTTGAGCGTTGCTTACGGAAAAGGTAATTTAAGCGACACGGTGACATACGCACTTGTGGTAGTTCCACAAAATGATCCGCCGGTCGTCAGTCCTTACATTGAAACGGTGAGCATTCTCGAAGACAAGGAACTGATCCTTTATAAAGATTCATTGTTGACGCGGGTGAGCGATGCCGACACAAGCGATATGATCACCATTAGCATGGCGGACGATCGAAACGATCTGTTCGAAGAAGAAGATAGATTTATCTACCGGCCCGCCGATAATCGGAACGGCAGGGATGACCTGTTCTTTATCGTCAGTGACGGCCAGGCTGTTGACACCCTGGTTCAGCCGGTCCTGGTCATCGCGGTGAACGATGCACCGCAATGGTCGCCCATAGCCACTGTCGAGTTTCCCGAAGACGAGCTTTACCGCTTGCCGCTAACGTGGTTTGACGAGCACGCATCCGATATTGAAAGCGCCGACAGTCTTTTGCGCTATCATGTTTATTCCGGCGATCATGTTGTTATTTCTGCAGAAGGCGGCGCCATAACACTGTTGCCTGACAAGAACTGGTTTGGTGATGATGTACTGACGCTGACGGTCAGCGATGGTGAATTGGCGGATACGGCCTATTGGGCTGTTCGCATTACACCCGTAAATGATGCACCCGAATTGATGATGCTCCCCGATACGGTATTTTATGAAGATGGAAGCATTATTCTGGATCGGTCGGTTCTGGAAAAATTCGCTTACGATGTCGAAACACCCTCGGCAGATCTTAAATGGCAGGTCAAGAAATTCGGAAAGGTCCGCGCCTTTTACAATGGCGCCAGTATTCGCTGCACGGCATCCAAAGACTGGTTCGGAACGGATTCCCTTGAGCTAACGGTCTCCGACGGCGAGTTAACAGCCAGCCGCATTTGGCGTGTTCACGTATTACCGGTGAACGATGCACCGCAATGGGAAAAAATGATATCAACACTTTCCTTTATGGAAGACGATTCGCTTCATCTTCGCAAACGAGATCTTTATAAGATGGTGTATGATGCCGAAACACGTTCACGTGATCTGGTGTGGACACTCATGCCGCCTCCCCATATACATATTACAGAAAAACAGAAAAGCTATAAATTAAGCGCAGATCCCAACTGGTTCGGCAATGTGCATATTCGCATGGCGGTTTACGACGGTGAATACGGGGACACGATCAGTTATCCGCTGCGTGTGCTTTCCGTTAATGATAAACCCATTATGCAAGACCTTCCCTCAGCTGTGTGGAATGAAGACGATACGCTTTCCCTTGAGCGATCCTATCTTGAAAGTTTTGCCAGAGATATCGAGACAAAGACGAATGACCTGATGTGGACATTTATCAATGATGCCAATCTAAAGATCGTACAACGCTACCGGGCCATCACACTTTTCCCCGACCCCGACTGGAACGGGGAAGCAAGAGTCGGCATGATCATTAATGATGGCGGTTTGCGTGATACGGGTTACATGGATATTACCATTAAGCCCGTTAACGACGCTCCCCGCTGGAAAGCATTACCCGATACAAGTATCAAAGAAGATCACTCTCTGGTGCTTCCACTGGCCTATGTGAAACAATTTATATTTGATCCCGACAAAGGAGACGAGATCAAATTGACATATAAAGCAGGCGATAAATTTTATATTGAAGAACAAGAGGATACTTTGACCCTTTGGCCTGATGAAGATTGGTTTGGAAAAGAAAAAATTGTATTCACCGCAACGGATGGAAAAAAGTCAGTGTCAAAAACATGGACCATTTCAGTTCTTGCCGTGAACGATCCGCCCTATTTTACCATGGGGCTTCCCGATTCGTTATCATTTAAAGCCAACAGTTCCGATACGATCATATTTGAAGACGTTGTTTATGATATAGACAATCCTCTGAGTGATCTGACCTGGGATATCACGCCGGGTCGTTATGTACGTTATCTGATCGATGACAATATTAACAAAGCCAAGAATTCCAAAGACCAAAAAAGCGGCATTATATTTTTCACCGAAAATTATAAATCCGGTGAAGATGCCATTACTATTCGTGTTAGCGACGGCCATGATGTGATCCTTTATTACATGCCCGTATTTGTTCATCCGGTCGACCGGTTCTTATTGGGGAATCCCGAAAAATTGGAATTGCTCCCCAATACACCAAATCCCTTTAGAGATTATACCGATATTCGCTATAGCCTCCCGGCAGGCGCTCAGGTCAGTTTAAAGATCTATAACCTTCTGGGCAAGGAGATGGATGTTTTAGTGAATGGCTATCAGGATGCACAGAACTACAGCGTTCGCTGGTATGGCGAAACACAATCCGGAACGCCCGCTCCCAGCGGTGTGTATCTGTGCCGATTGGTCGCTATTATCGACAGTGAACCCCGGGTGCTTATGCAGAAGATGATGTTGGTACGGTGATCGGGGGTCGGGAGTC
>CAZSGO010000227.1:0-3217 GCA_964606395.1 uncultured bacterium | reverse complement strand
TTGGACCGGCGATCACACCGCTTTTTGTAATGTGACCTATTAATATAATGGTAATATTTTTTGTTTTACCTAGGGTCATAAGCTCAGATGCACATTCACGGACTTGATTGGGCGACCCCGGCAACGAGTCTAAATTTGGAGAATATGCCGTTTGGATCGAATCGATTATAGCTACTTGAGGTTTTTCCGTTTCAAGTCCTGACAGCATTTTGCTCAATTCAACTTCATTGCTGATCTTAAGTGCATCATTATCAAAACCAAGCCGTTTTGCGCGTAATGCCAATTGGCCGACCGACTCCTCCCCGGAGAAATAACAGACCTTAATATTCTTCTCGACATATTCTTTACATAATTGCAGAGCGAGTGTGGATTTTCCAATTCCCGGATCACCGCCAAGAAGGACGATACTGCCTTCCATAAGTCCCCCACCCACTACACGATCGAACTCCGAGATACCGCTGGCGTAGCGCGAGGGTTCGGAAGGATTGGACAATGAATAGAATGGTGGTGGTGAACCTGCCGCTTTTACTCGTTTGGAAGAAGTAACAACTTCCTCATAAGCTTCGAGGGTATTCCACTCCCCGCAATGCGGGCATTGTCCCTGCCATTTGGCGGTAAGTCCGTCACAGGCAGTGCATTTGAATTGATCTTTGTGTTTAGCCATAGGTTTAATTTAGGAATTTGGATAAATGAAAACAAAAAGTATCTAAAGTATCTAATAGATTGACTCAATCACTAAAATAAAGATTGACTCAAACTTAATAATTCCAATTGAGTCAATACTTACACAAATATATGACCCACATCACATTTTAAAATTCTTACTTTAATATAAGCTCAATCAGGATTAAATTCGAAAAAAAGGAGCTATTTCTTGCGATGTAAATGCGAAGATTTTAGGGTCGGTTCATTTTTCCATCTCTATAATCATGTTATTGATGATCTCTCGTTATTTTATGAAGATCAAGATTATGACTTCTTTTTATTAACAATTAGCCAACAATTTGACAAAATACCGGCAAGTGTTTTTGCCTATTGTCTAATGCCTAATCATTATCATTTTTTACTGAGACAAGATAGTGATATTAAAATTTATAGGGCTTTCAATTATGCCTTTATATCATACGCAAAATATTATAACAAAAAATATGGTCGTAAAGGTCGGATTTTTCGCTCACCTCTTCAACATATAGAAGTCAAAGATCAAACATATCTAATACAACTTTGCAAGTATATACATCTTAATCCGGTATATGCAAACTTAGTGCAAGAACCTGATGAATGGATATATTCAAATTACAAAGAATGGATAAAAAAAAGGACCGGTAAGCTTTTTACAAATGAAGTTCATGAAAAATATTTCCCGGATCCGGTAAAATACATTAAGTTCATTTCATCAATATAAAACAATTTAATTGGGGATTTAATAATTGAGCCAATCATTTAAAACCTAATTGACTCAATCTTAATAATTCCAATTGAGTCAATACTTACTTTTGAGCGTCTTCTAAAATTGTAACCGCCTTACCTTTGATCCCCGCGTAAAACACAATAATATCTACAGGTTCATTACCCTCATTCTTGCCAAAATGCCAGGTATCAACCACTTCCACAATAGGATCACCCGCTTGTAAATGTAAGGTATCTTGTTTATCCGTGATCACCGTTAATTCGCCGGATATCATCACACCGGCATTTATCTCAGGATGTTCATGCCATGCAAGGTCAGTATGAGGAGGGATAGAGATCCTTAGTATGGTAACTTCAGGTTTACCTTTTGAGTATCGAGGTAAATTATCACCATTCCAACTTTGTGACGTTTTGGCCAATACCTTTACTTCTGTCTTTCCTTCACTTCCAACCGCAAAAAGAGCAGTAAGCAAACAGGTCAACAATAGCACTATCAATGTTCTTTTCATGTCTATCTCCAAATTTAGGATCTAACAGCAATCGCCGCCGGAACCACAGTTACAGTTACAGGGTTCACTTTCACCCTCAAGGTATTTGATCATTCTATTCTTTCTGATCTTATCCAGATCATCACGTTTAAAAATAATATTCATTTTATCTTTTGGCTGTGTTCCACAAGCATATTTATGTTCTCCGTTAATTTCGATCAAACATACTTTGCAACAACCGCCTTTTCTATTATCAGCATAACAGGGAGCAGGAATTCCTATGCCCGCACTTCGAGCTACTTCAACAATATTTTGTTCCTTATTATTTACCTGAATGGAAACACCGTCAATAATAATTTTCATTAAAACTACCTTTTTATTTTATTCGTTAAGTTTATCGATTATTTTGCTTATTCAAAAACATTTATAAACAATATCATTATTTTTAATGTGATTATTTTCCTAATAATTCTCTTTACCTCAAAGCATTTTCATTGTATCTTTCAAGTTGTCGGATACAATGTAAATACAAATATATTAGGAGTAAAAATGAGTAAATTCAAGAAACAGACAATCGATGGAAACACCGCCGCCGCGCATGTTGCCTACGCTTTCTCTGATGTTGCTGCGATCTATCCGATCACACCATCTTCAGATATGGGCCAATATGCAGATCTTTGGTCAGCCAATGGACGTAAAAATATTTTTGGCGAAACTGTTGATATTGTCGAAATGCAATCCGAAGCCGGTGCTGCGGGTGCCGTTCATGGTTCACTTTCAGCCGGTGCTTTCACTACCACATTTACTGCATCGCAAGGCTTAATGCTTATGTTGCCGAATATGCATAAAATAGCAGGCGAAATGCTACCTACCGTTTTTCATGTTTCCGCTCGTTCTCTTGCTGCTCAATCTTTATCTATTTTTGGCGATCATTCAGATGTTATGTCAGCACGTAATACGGGCTATGCCATTGTCGCCGCTTCAAGCCTTCAAGAGATCATGGATCTTGCAATTGTTTCTCATTTGGCCACTTTAAAATCTAAAGTTCCTTTCATGAATTTCTTTGACGGTTTCCGTAACTCCCATGAGATCCAAAAAACAGAAATGATCGACTACGATACAATTAAAAGTCTCGTAGAAGAAAAATACATCGAAGAATTCCGCGCCCGTGCAATGGATCCTGAAAACCCTCGCTTAAAAGTTGGTGCTCAAAATCCTGATGTCTATTTCCAAGGTCGCGAAACAACCAATAATATGTACGATGAAACCCCTGCAATTATTCAGGAATATATGGATAAATTGGCTAAGGTTATCGGTCG
>CAZSGO010000226.1:0-3219 GCA_964606395.1 uncultured bacterium | reverse complement strand
ATCATACGCCTCAATGATCTTCTTCACCAGCGGATGTCTCACCACATCAACGGTGGTCAATTCGCAAATGGCGATACCTTCGATATCCTTTAAAATGTCGATCGCGGTGCAAAGACCGGACCGTTGGTGCTGCGGCAAGTCGATCTGGGTTACATCACCGTTAATGAAGGCTTTTGAGTTCACCCCGATACGCGTCAGGAACATTTTCATCTGCAGGTCGGTGGTGTTTTGAGCTTCGTCAAGAATAAGATAGGCATTATCGAGGGTTCGTCCGCGCATATAGGCCAAGGGGACAATTTCGATCACGTGCTGCTCAATATAGGATTTGAATTTTTCGGGAGCGATCATGGAGCGCATGGCATCATAAAGCGGTGCCAAATAGGGATCGATCTTTTCTTTCATATCGCCGGGCAAGAATCCTAAACGCTCGCCGGCTTCAACAGCGGGACGCGTTAGAATAATTCGGGTTATTTCGTGATTTTTCAATGCGGCAACCGCAACGGCAACGGCCTGATAGGTTTTACCCGTTCCTGCCGGCCCGATGGCAAAGGTAATATCGTTTACCATGCTGGCACGATAATAAGCTTCTTGTCCGCTTGTCCGTGGTTTGATCACGCCTTTATGTGTAAAAAGGATGATCGATTCATCCGGTCCCGAGTAGACCTTTTCGTTATGATCCGTTTCCATATTGATCACGGTATTGATATCGGTTGCATCCAATTGCTTGCGATTTGGGATAAGATGGATAAGCTCATTCAGAACGTGGTGGATCTGTTCAACTACCTCGAACTGACCGTCAATGATAAGGCGTTCTCCACGTGCTGTGATCGTTGCATTGAAATGCTGCCGCAGCAATTTGAGATTTTCGTCCTGCACGCCAAGCAAGGCGATGGGGTCGAAGCCTTTCATGATGATCTCTCGTTTGGTATTCGTCATTGATCCTCCCTGATCTTAGCCGATCAGTTTTTTATAGTTTTCTTTTAAAAGGGCCAGTGTTTCTTCATAGCCGGCCAGTTTTTGACGTTCGTGTGCCACAACCTCTTCCGGTGCACGGGAAACAAAATTCGGATTGTTCAGTTTTCCGCTTACGGCTTTAATGCGGCCTTCATAACTTGCGATGTCTTTTTCGAGACGTTCTTTTTCTTTGTCCACATCGATCAATCCCGCAAGCGACACATAGATCTCAAGATCTCCGACAACCGCCGATGACGATAAGTCGGGTTGTTCCACTTTTTCGGCAATGGTCAAGTCGCTGACTTTTGCCAATGTTTCAATATAAGCGTGCTGGACCTTAAGAATATCCCGCGATGTTGCGCTTCCCCCGCCGATCAGTACATCGGCTTTCTTTGAGGGGGGTACGGTCATTTCAGAGCGAATAGTTCGTATTGCGATGATCACATCCATGACCAGATTCATATCGCCAACTGATTTTTTAGATGCCGACAGATCATCTGTCTTGGGCCAATCTGCGATCATCATATCGGGTTCTTCGTCTGTTTTAACCGATTGCCATATTTCTTCCGTGATAAAAGGCGCAAAAGGATGAAGCAGTTTAACGATATCCCTTAAAACATATGCGGCTGTTTTGATCGCGGTTGTTTTTTTGTTTTCATCATCGCCATATAAACGTGGCTTGATCAATTCAATATACCAATCGCAAAAATAATTCCAGGTAAAATCATAAATAGCTTTTGCCGCATCATTGAAACGATATTCGGACATATTTTGATCAACGGACTTAATCGTTACCTTTAATTGTGAAAGGATCCATTTGTCGGGTGTTTCAAGCTCTTTTTCTTTCGGCAATTCGCCTAAGATTATTTTTTCATCAACATTCATGAGGACAAAGCGAGAGGCGTTCCATAGCTTGTTCATGAAATTACGTCCCAGTTCAATTTGAGGCGTATCAAATAAAATATCGTGACCCTTGGGTGCGATCAGCATCATGCCAAAACGAAGTGCGTCGGCTCCGTATTGGTCGATCACATCCAGAGGATCCGGTGAATTCCCAAGAGATTTGCTCATTTTACGACCCTGCATATCCCGGATCAGGCCGGTAAAATATACGTTCGTAAATGGAATATCACCCATGAACTCGATCCCGGCCATGATCATGCGCGCCACCCAAAAGAAAATAATATCGGGAGCCGTTACAAGATCGTTGGTAGGATAATAATATTTAAGATCTTCATTCGTTTCCGGCCACCCCAGTGTTGAGAAAGGCCATAACCAAGATGAAAACCATGTATCGAGAACATCATTGTCTTGCTTTATATTTTTACTTCCGCAAACCGGACACGTTGTGGGGTCTTCGCGTTCGGCAGACTCCCATCCGCAATCGCTACAAGTGAAAACGGGAATACGATGTCCCCACCAAAGTTGACGGGAGATACACCAATCGCGAATGTTTTCCAGCCAATGATTGTAGGTTTTAGTCCAACGGTCAGGATTGAATTTGATCTTGCCGCTATTCACGGCCTCTAGTGCAGGCTTTGCCAGGGGCTCCATTTTTACGAACCACTGTTCGGACAAGCGCGGTTCGATCGGAACATGGGCCCGCTCGCTGTAGCCGACCTTGTGAACATGGTCTTCTATTTTATCCAGCAAGCCGAGTTCATCAAGATCTTTGATAATGGCTTTTCGGCAGTCGTAACGATCCATACCGCGATATTTTTCGGGCACCGAATCGTTCATGCTGGCATCTTCATTCATGATATTCAGAAATTCAAGATCGTGGCGCAGGCCGATCTCATAATCGTTCGGGTCATGAGCGGGTGTGATCTTGACGGCTCCGGTACCGAATTCCATATCGACATAATCATCTTGAACAATGGGGATCTCGCGATCGGCAAGCGGGAGTAAAATAGTTTTACCGATAAGATCGGCATAACGTTCGTCTTTTGGATTAATGGCTACCGCCGTATCACCCAGCATGGTTTCCGGGCGTGTGGTGGCAATAACCACATAGCGATCTTTTTCACCCTTCACGGGGTATTTAAAATACCAAAGATTGCCATTCTTTTCCCGGTGGATCACTTCTTCATCGGAAAGTGCGGTATGGGAAACCGGGCACCAGTTAATAATGCGTTTCCCTTTATAGATAAGATCTTTTTCATAAAGTCTTACAAACACTTCGCGCACGGCCTTTGAAAGGCCCTCGTCCATTGTAAAGCGTTCACGCTCCCAGTCGCAAGAAACACCCAACTTGCGAAGTTGGCG
>CAZSGO010000225.1:0-3221 GCA_964606395.1 uncultured bacterium | reverse complement strand
AATAAATCCTTGAGAAAAAGCCAACTTTGTGTATATTCATGTGCTGAATGAATTGAGAGAGTTTTGCGTTTGACAATAATGTTTTACAAAAATTGAATAACGATCCACTGCGTCCAGAATAACCGGTTCCCGATCCTCTGATCTGAGTGAATTTCAAGAAATGTAATAAATAAAGAAATGTGGAGCAACGAATGCGCTGTCATATGAAAATATTAGCTAAAATTATCATGTCCGTCATCTTGTTCGGGTCAGTTTGCTTATATGCCGAACCCCTGGAGAAAATCCACTATAAAGATGGTTTAAAAGAATATAAGGCCGTTAAAAACGGATCCCATAACGACGGGACGTTTTCGCAGTCCGCATCGGAAGTGATCACCTTGAATGAATTGCTTCAATATACGCTTTTGAATCATCCCGAATTGAAATATTATGCCTGGGATATCGAGGGAAAAGATGCCTTGCTCTTACAAAGCAGAAAAATATCAAACCCGGAGCTTGAGACCGAACTGGAAAATGCGGGAATTGATGCTTTTTCGATCAGTATTGGACAATTGATCGAATTGGGCGGTAAACGCTCATCACGCATTGCCTTGGCTAAACTTGATAAAAATGCTTCTGTGTGGGAATATGAGATAAAGCGATTGCAGATATTGATCGAAACCGGACAGGAATATATTTTGGCCTTAAAAAGCCAGCAGATGATCGATCTGTTAACTGAATCCATTGATTATGCAAAAACATCCTATCACGAGGCTCAAAAAAGAAAAAATGCGGGTGCGGCCAGTGAGATCGATATTCTTCAGACACAAAAAGACCTGGAGTTGATCGGGTTGGAGCGGGAAAAAGAATTGAACCGTTACCAAGCGCAATTGCAGCTCCTTGCCGCTTTAGCGGGCGATACACAGGCATCGTTCTCGCATGTAGTGGGTAAATTGCAAAAACCCGCTGCTATCCCCGAATTCAATGACCTCATTACTCTTATCAATCGATCCCCCGAGATCACGGCGTGGATGATAAGATCGGAATCGTACCGGATCATAGAAAAAAATATAAAAGCTCAAAACGTTCCGGATATTTCGGTCAGCGCCGGATATGCCCGCGATAACGGATTGGGTGACAACACCTTTTTATTTGGATTTTCACTTCCGCTGCCATTATTTGATAGAAATAAAGGAAACATAACAGAAGCAAAAATAAACAGCTATCGGGCACTTTTTGAAAAAGAAGCGCTTGAACTTCGTCTATATCATGATCTTTTGATCAATTATACCGAATTCGAAAATACATTTAAAGAGATCCAAGTTTACTCAAAGAGTATCATTCCCTTGGCTAAAACGACTTATAATGAAGCAAAAGTCTTTTATGCAGCCGGGAAGATATCATCACTGGAATTATTAAGTTATCAACGGGAATTGCTTGAGAATGAGATGTATTACATCGATCTCTTGGCTGATCTCTATCTTACAAAATATACACTTGAATTATTGATCGGCTCAGAGATCAAGATCGAGACAGGAGAATAATATGAAGACTAATAAGCTCTTACTGCTATTGCTTATTGTAAGCCTGATGTTCGTTTTTAGCGCATGCAAAGACAGTCATGATGATGTTCATGCCGATGAAGACAGTCACATGGAAGCTGCTACGGAAGAAGTTCATGACGACATTGATGTTGTTCTGGAAGATAATGCCATAAAAATGATCGGTCTTGAAATTGGGAGTGTCACGACAAAAACCCTATATAAAGAGATCCATCTTTCCGGTCAGATCGTTGAAAATAATGATAAATTGCAACATGTATATCCGCGTTTTTCAGGTATGGTAAAAGAGGTATTTGTTTGTACCGGTGATACCGTCGGTAAAGGACAAACCCTGGCCATTATCCAAAATAATGAAACGCTTACGGAATATGCCATGGTGACCGTTCTTGAAGGGGTCGTAACAAATAAAGATATGACGGTCGGTGAAATTGTAAATCAAGATTCAAAGGTCATGACCGTTGCGGACCTTCGGGATGTCTGGGTCGAATTCGATGTACATTCAAAAGATATTGATTATGTTAAAAAGGGTCAACCCGTTGTCATTACTATTCTGGGACGTGATCGCAAGATCAAAGGAACCATCAGCTATATCAGTCCGGTCATGAACGCCCAAAAGCGAACCATGACCGCCCGCGTAGTATTAGCAAATCCGGATGGTATTTGGGTGCCGGGAATTTTTGTTAAAGGAGTTCTGCACATTCCCACTGATTTCAGCGGACCGGCCGTGCCCAATAATGCCATTCAGATCGTTGAGGAGAAAAAAGCGGTCTTTGTCCCTGAAGACGAACATACTTTTACGGCTGTTTTCGTTGAAACGGGTAACTATGATAATGATCATACCCTCATTACCTCAGGCTTATCTTTGAATGATCCCTTTGTTTCCAAGGGAGCCTTTGAATTAAAAGCAAAACTCGTTACCTCAAGTCTGGGTGGACATGCCGGTCACGGTCATTAATAGAAAGAAATGAACATGAGCAATAAATTTTTCGATATTATTTTAAAGAACCGGCTATTGATCATTATCGCAATGCTAATGATCGCAGCTTTTGGCGTTTATCGCTACACGGAATTACCTGTAGACGCCTTTCCCGATACCTCACCCGTGATGGTGCCGGTATTTGTGGAAGGCCACGGTATGGCACCGGAAGAGATCGAGCGTCTGGTCACTTTTCCCATAGAATCGGCAATGAACGGACTGCCGGGTGTAAAATTCATTAAATCCACGTCCGCCTTCGGGATGGCTGTGATCTATATGTATTTTGAAGATGATGTGGACATGTATTTTGCCAGACAGATCGTAGCCGAACGTTTGTCCAGCGTTCAGTCGGAACTCCCCGAGATGGATGAAGCTCCCGCTTTGGGACCCATTTCAACGGGACTTGGACAAATATTCATGTACTATCTTGAAGCCGACAGCACCGTGGATACGGAAGGCAAAGACAAGAATACTTATCTTCGCGAGATCAACGATTGGCAGGTTAAATTTCAATTGCAGACCGTCAAGGGCGTTACCAAGATCCTATCGATGGGCGGCCACGTATTGCAATATCAGGTTAAGATCGATCCCTATCAATTGGAAAATTACGGGATACATCTCGAAGAGATCGTTAGCGCGGTCAATAACAATAATAAGAATGCCGGTGGACAGTTCCTTGTGATCGGCAGTGAAGAATATTTGGT
>CAZSGO010000224.1:0-3252 GCA_964606395.1 uncultured bacterium | reverse complement strand
AAATCCCAGGGATTGGGGTCATTGTTGCGATGGTAGTATGCCATGATCTCAGATACCAAGGGAATGGTTCCCTTGGGCACAGAAGCCTCAACCTGAAATGTCTGAAGAACATTACCAAGTCCGGAAACCATGTTCATGTAATTGCAATCCAAGGTGAAGAAATTAGCTATATTGATGCCAACAGCGCCATAAAAGCCCTGTGATTCGGGTAAATTCATCGTAAGCAACTGATCATATTTTGTTTTGGCTACAAAGTTCTGGCCGTCTTCCTGAATAAAATAAACACGGTTAAGATCGTAATTTCTATCAAAGAAACCGTATTGGAAATTTTCTTGTGCCCAGCGATATTCTAATTTTGCCGTCAAGAAATTGCTTACCGTAAAACCAATACCTAGCGGTGATGTACCAATGAACACGTCATCGGCAGTCAGATCCAACGCTGATGTGTTTCCATCCAGATAACCTAAAACAGCTCCAACGGAGTAGATCTCCATTGAGAATCCGCTTTTACGAATGATCGGGATCGTAACATCAACAGATGCTGAAAAGACAGCCGGATGCTGTATCATCAAGGTATCTATCGTTGGCATATAAAGAGTTTCAACGGTATCTTTACTTTCATAGCCGTCATAAGTCGGGAACATGGGATTGATATACGTTTCAATGATCTCAGGCGTTAACCCGGGCACAGGTGTAAATTCCCATTTGTTATTGCCATCATCATCAACATCGGCGGCATCCGCAACGCCATCGCCATCAGTATCGACGTGGAAATTTTCGTTCATGGGGAACATGTCCATTAGATCGGCATAACCGTCGCCATCCATGTCATCTTCAAAAGCATTGAAAGGATTTAGATCTGCGACAGCACTTAGGCCAACTTCAAGAAATCCGCCTACGGCAAAACGTCCGCCCAATAAGCCCGGCATGGTACTAACGCCACCTATCTCTGTCCAGTCTGCAATAAACCCATAAAAACTCAACGCTAAACCACGGTCTTCCTTATTCTTATTGGAAAAACCAAATTCGGTACCAAATCGTTTTTTAACGGGATATTCCAACATATTCGTATAACGATCGATCGAAATACCATTCACAAAGGTAACCTCATCCAAACCGCCGAGCCTGATATAGAAAGGATCGTACTTGGTTGCCCAACTCAAGTAGTAAAGCATATTCAGGTAATCTTCAAATTCATCCCAATTATGCGTACTGATCTTGCCTTCGGCATTGATATACACAGCAAGGTCTAAACCCATGCTTAATTTACCAATGGTAAAGGTCGGACGAAATGCGATCTGATTATAAAGCTCACCGTCAATGGTAACTGCACCGACACCAAATCCCGTTTCAAACATGGATGATAAGCCGGTGTCTTCATCTGCCTGAACAGCAAAAGGTACCATAATAATGAGTAACATGATAATTAGCGAAAATGTCTTCTTCA
The DNA here is from genome assembly GCA_964606395.1 of uncultured bacterium. Taxonomy (GTDB): domain Bacteria; phylum Fidelibacterota; class Fidelibacteria; order Fidelibacterales; family Fidelibacteraceae; genus M50B103. The sequence continues at coordinate 1,805 of CAZSGO010000224.1, read as the reverse complement.
TATTATTTACTCCTCCGTTATTTAATAATATCTAAGATAATATAAATGACTTTTTGCAAAATTCTAATATTTTTTATTACCTTGTGCCACTTTTAATTTTCCGCCGATCCCGAATTTACCATTAATGAAAATGGCAATATGATAAATTTCAGGAATATCCGATGCCAATTTTAATGTTCGTTCAATATCTTCGCCGTCTTGTACCATATTGGCAAATGCCGTAGCATATTGATCTGCCAAAACCGTATTCTTACACGCAATACTCACTAGATCGGCCTTACCAAAACTTTTTGAATGACCAAATTTTCCCGAGGAAGCACATAAACCAAGAGGTGAATCATGAGTTTCGATCAAAAGCTGTATTTTATTTGATAAGGGATGCTCACCGGCATATAAACTCACACGTAAATCAGAAGAAACATCAAGATAGATATCTCCCCCATTTTCTATTACAAGCTCTTGTAATCCAAATTTATGTTTAATGGTTTTGCCGATCTCTTCCGCAAATGCTCCGGCAATACCTGCCATGGGGCCAACACCTGTTTTAAACGAGTTCTCGGATAATTCCCGGATCAATTGAGGCGCTTCTTTCGAGACTTCAATAGGTTCAAAAGCATGTTCAAATCGAGGGGATATAAAAAAATAATCTTTAAACAATTGATGTAGTTCTCGGCATTTTTTATCTACCACATCTTTTACTTCATCAATAGATACCTTGGAAATATGGTTAAATCCTACCCATATATCCGTTTCCATGAAACGATAGGTAAACGATGAAAATCTCTCCCCCATGTTCTCTCTGTACCATCGGGGCTCATACATGATCAGTCTTTCGCTTTAAGGCTTTTTAGCTCTTTATCCTTTGGGAATGATTGAACCGCTTCGCTCAGTTGAAACTCGCCTTTCAGTATCTGTTCTTTTAATATTTCCGCTATTTTACGAGCTTTTTTTAAAGAAGACATCGCCTGTGTCGTAACAGATTTACCTTTTAAGGTTATCTTTCCGCTTTGAAGCTGTTCATAATTGGCGGTGGTAATAATGGGTGATCCCGGAAGTCCGTAATCCCTTACATATGTATCGATCTCTCTATTTTTAATGGAGACTCTTTTTGCAATATCTTCGTCAAGGATCGGAATTGGGATTCCGATACCAACGAACATGCTGACGCCATACTTCTTATAATAAGCTGCTTTGATGAACTCGGGATCCATATTTTTCATATCACCTGTCACCGTTAAGGTTGCAGATTGTAAAATCGGAACACCTTGCTCATTTTTTTCTGTGCGAGACCGATATTGGGTTCCGTTCCACGTAACATAACCTTGTGCGCCACCAAGGAAAATTCGCGTTCCAACGCCGATCGTCCTTAAATCGGGATCATTTAATAATGGACTCAATTCACCGGATGTTGAATAAGTTACATTTCCATGCTCCGGTTTAAGTATTCCCATATAAGTATATTTTTTATCGGGAGTCGAATTTGTAGCTGCAGGATAGTTCTGATAGGCATTCCGTGGATTGTGCAAGATCATTTCATTGACCGTATCTCGATTGATCGTAGCCTTAAGTGAGGTTCTGGGATAACAGTCCGTTCCCTTTGCTGTAGCACAAAGTTCAATGTCTTTTCCGGCTATCAGAGCTTCGATCACATGAGCACCGCCATAGGTCGGATCATCTTTAGATTCCTGGGTAGCACCTAAATAGGCATCTGCAGCAGCAATACCGCCATATGCCTCGACACCGTTCAGAGTTAAGCTTTCCATACGCATGGGAGGAGAAGGATGACCAAAATTTATGAATGCGCC
>CAZSGO010000223.1:0-3268 GCA_964606395.1 uncultured bacterium | reverse complement strand
TTTTAACGAACTGTTCGTCGGTCATTTCATCCTTAAGAACGTAGACATGAAGATTACCGTCACCGGCATGGCCGAATGAAGCGATCCGTACATCCAACTGTTTTTCAACTACTTTGGTGTAGTTGATGAAGTCGGCTACAAAGTTTCTCGGGACGACAACGTCGCACTCATCCATCTCTGTGGTTGAAGCTTTAATGGCTTCTAAAAATGCACCGCGAGCCGACCAGATGGATTCATTTCGCTCAGCGGTATCGGATATAAAAACATCCAGAGCACCGGCACCCAAACAGACGTGCGCGACCTGTTCATAGATCTTTTCGACCTCGGGTTTAGAGTTGCCGTCAAATGTCAACAGCAAGTACGCATCAGCAGAATTATCGGGGAATTTTTTACCCAGGTAGTTCTCGGCGGAAAGAATAACATTTCTTTCCATGTATTCAATGGCGGTTGGAATAGCCTTGGATTTAATAATGGTGGGAACGGCTGTGATCGCCGTTTCGATGTCAGGGAAGGGGACCAGTAGAGAAATGGCAACTTTCGGAAGTGGAAGCAGTTTAAGTACGGCTTTTGTAATAACACCCAAGGTTCCTTCGGAACCTACAATAAGGTCTTTTAAGCTGTATCCTGAGCTATCTTTCACGATCTTGCCGCCAACGGTAATAATTTCACCTGATGTCAGTACAACTTCAAGCTCCCGGACATAATCACGGGTCACACCGTATTTTACGGCACGCATGCCGCCGGCATTGGTCGAAATGTTTCCACCGATCGAGGCTGATTTTTCACCCGGATCGGGAGGGTAAAATAAGTCATTTTCTTCTACATATTTGGAAATTTCCATTAACAGAACGCCCGGCTCTACGGTCAGGGTGAGGTTATCTTCATCCAATTCGAGGATCTTGTTCATATGTTCGGTTGAGAGCATGATCCCTTTATGGATCGCTACCGCCGCGCCGACCAGTCCGGTGCCCTGGCCCCGGGGAGTGACGGCAATATGCTTTTCATTTGCATATTTCAAAACTTCGGCAACTTGGCTGCTATTCATGGGTAAAACGACTACATCGGGGTATTGGCGGATCCCCGCCAATTCGTCGCGACTGTAGTCCTCGTGAATAGCCTGACCGATCAGAACATTATCTATTCCGCATATTTCGATCAAACGATCGATATCCGGCTGTGTTAATGGTGTGTAATCCATATATTTTCCTTATTGTTCTTTTTTCATTTCTTTGATCTGTTCTATCAAACCCGGTATGATCTCATAAATATCACCGACGATGGCATAATGCGCTACGTTAAAGATCTGTGCTTTGGGGTCTTCATTGATAGAGATGATCATATCGGAATTGTTCATACCGGCAACGAACTGGATGGCACCGGAAACGCCGCAGGTAATGATCAATTTGGGCTTAACGGTCCGTCCGCTGAGTCCGATCTGTAAACGGGCATCCATCCATCCGGCTTCAATAAGAGGACGGGTAGTGGCGACCATGGCACCGAGTTCATCGGCCAGATCGTAGATCATTTTTATATCTTCTTCTTTTTTTAATGCACGGCCGGCAACGACAATAACGTCGGCATCTTCAATGCTTTTGACCTTTTCTTTCTTTTTGATCTCGATCACGGTGATCTTTGATGCAAGTTTGTCATCTGCAATATCGCAAAGGGTCAATTTGCCGCTTTTTTCTTCTGTACGCACCGGAGCGTCAAATATTTTATAGCGAACGGTCGCAAATTGCGGACGATGGTTCGGCGTATGGATATGTGCCATAATATTACCGCCGTAAGCGGGGCGTATTTGATCCAGATCCGTATTTTCCTGAACATCCAGTATAGTACAATCTGCCGTTAATCCCGTACGGAAACGAGCAGCAACACGTGGCGCAAGAGAACGGCCAACCGTTGTTCCGCCAACTAAAATAATACTGGGTTTATTTTTACTGATATAATCTTCAAATACTGCAGCGTATGGCTCAATACGAAAATCATGCAGTTGAGGTTTATCGTAAACAAACACTTCATCTGCACCGTAATGCAGGACCTGTTCGGCGATGTCTGAAATATTATCGCCCATGATCAAGCAATGCACGGGATGTCCGATCTTGTCCGCCATTTGTCGGGCTTTTCCTATCAATTCAAAGCTTACCGGATGAATATCTCCTTCGATATGGTCAATATAGACCGTTACGCCTTTCCATTCATCTTTATTGACAGTGGGAGCGACATCTTCAACATATTCAAAGATCTCAGGATAACGTTTGACACATATTTTACACATTTTACAGGCTGCATTCAGTATCAACTCGTCATTAGATTCAAATTCTAAAGCATTAAAGGGACAGACCTCAACAACAGCTTTGCGATCTTCGATCTTATTTTGATGTACAACGATTTTTGCCATTAGATCCGTTCCTATACGTATTTTAGTTCGTGTAATTTATCGGCGAGCTTTTTACTTAACTTCTCAGAATCGCCTTCCCATTTTTCGTTTGTCGTGTTCGCGGGAGGCGGAAATATTTTTAAAACCTGGGTTGGTGAGCCGTTCAATCCGTAGTGCATCACATTCTTATCGTCAAGATCATTAAAAGTAATGCGCCGGATAGGACGATCGGAAGTTTTCATTTTTAATTTAAATGAAGGCAGTCTAGGTTGACAGATATCTTTCTCAACCGTGATAAGGCAGGGGAGAAGGACTTCCTGAATTTCGACCGATTCTGCCATGTTCATTTCAACAATAACAGACTTTTCAGTGATCTTGTGAATTTTACGTACGTTCGCAACATGAGGAATATTGAGGTATTCCGCTATCTCGGGACCTACCTGAGCCGTATCTCCATCCGTGGTCATCTTACCGCAAACGATCAGATCGTATTCACCCATACGGGTTATTCCTTGCGATAAAGCATAAGCGGTTGCCAAAACATCGGCACCGGCAAATTTCCTATCGGTCAACAAGCATCCTTTATCTACACCCATCATATAGGCTTCTTTGATCACCGCTTCCGCCTGGGGAGGTCCCATTGTGATCACGGAAATATCCGCTTTATTTTCTTCTTTTAAGCGAACAGCCGTTTCGATGGCATAAAGATCGTAAGGATTCATTTTTGAATCGATGCCATCACGTTTCAATACACCTGTTTTTTCGTCAATTTCAACTTCCGCGGTGCCCGGAACCTGCTTGATACAGACCGTAATATTCATGTTTTTCCTTAGTTTCAATTCAGCTTAAATTATAACACAAACAAGGCCTAAATTCCATAAAAATATA
>CAZSGO010000222.1:0-3273 GCA_964606395.1 uncultured bacterium | reverse complement strand
ACTCCCTGTGTTGTCACAGCTTCAAAAGCCGGAGCATCATCACCGATCAACGGCATTGAATATGTTTCTTTTACTTGCTCTTCCATTGTGATTCCTTTATCGTGTGTTGGTTAAAATACAATTCTCTCTCTATTATACTCTATCTCTCTCTGCTCCACTCTCTCTCACTACAGAAGCATGGTATTTAATTTTTCTTTTGTTTTACACATTTTTCACATTCTCCATAATAATTCATTACAACATCATGAATTTGGTGTTTAGTTCTATTGCTAATGCACTCGATGATTTCTTGGGTATCCTGAACGGACATATCATAAACGTTATCACATTTCCTGCATATAAAATGCGTATGTGGATAGGTCTTTCCATCATATCTGTCAAAAGTACTTCCAAAAACGATTTTTTTTAACAACCCTTGTTCTTCAAGTATGCCAAGATTACGATAAACCGTACCCAAGCTCAAAGAAGGAAATTCGGGTTTAAGCTCATCATAGATCCACGAAGCGGTAGGATGTGCCTCAGTGCCCGACAGGACCTCAAGTATTCTTGTTCTCTGTTTTGTGTTACGGTATGTTTCACTTGTCATAATATTTTCCTTATTCGTAATCATTCCGATTACTATTATAGTATAAATATCTTAGTTATTAATGTCAAGAATAATTATAAAATTAATTTTAATTAAAGTATATGGTGGTGTTAAACCGATCCGTTTAAACCGATACGGGAATTAGTTGATATGTGAAAGTAATCGTTAGATGGTACGCAATCTTGAAGGTTTATAGGGTAATTTCTTATAAATGTACACAACCTATATACGAACTTAAAACCTTCAATGATCGCTCGGACCTGCATGCAATTTACCATGCGATAGCGGGCGTTACTACTATTTGTCAATTTTTGTGATCATAAGATTTGAAAAATGTGCTTCTGTACCCGGCCCTATCCATAATCCAATACTTCCATTGATATCAGATCCGAGTTTTAGATCATTTACTATTAATGTCGGTTGTGAATTCCCATGAACATATAATTTTGCTTTAACTCCATTAATTTCTATCTTCATTTTTGTCCATTCACCCGGCATTAGATCAACATATGATTCGTATTTTTCCGGGAAATCACCCCGTAATTTATACCATGGAAAATCAGGATAAGAAACATATTGCACAGAATGATTCCTTCGAATTTGATCGTTAGCTCTTCCATTGGTTGGACGCAAATAAATACACTCAAACTTTGAATTGTCATTGTTGATCCTAAAGGCTAACCCTACAAAACCTCGAGCTTGTTGAAATGAATTTTCAGATGGTTTCCCTGAAACATCAATTTCAATAATCCCATTCTTAAAATCTAAATTGTTGATCTTTACAAATTTTACTTCTGAATTCCCCCCACTATCGATCACTTTTAAAGATCTTTTACCCAAATAGATTTCTTCTGTCGCCTGTACATTAATTGGTGTTAAATCTTTATTATTGAATAATAACACCGAATCCTTATTTAATTGTGCAAATACCATATTTGACGAAAAAAGAATCAGGAAAATCACATAATTCTGTGTTTTCATGATGTATTTATTAATGGTTGTCATAACGTCTTCCTTTTAATGCCTGTTAACTGAAAAGTATAAACAAAGTGATCAAGAGAACAATACCAATGATCATCCATATTACATAATTTCGTTTTTGCTTTATTTTAGCCTTCTCAATTTCTTTTGCCTTGTCCTCATCAAAATCAGCGATCGCCTCTTCCAATTCTTTTTTTTGTAAATTATAAGCGGGTATCTGTGCAAAATATGCGATAATAAATGAAATAAATATAAAGATCAGTATTACGGGATCATCAAAACGCATTTCTCCATACTTATGATAAAAATAATAGCTATTTGCCGTGAAAACGAACATTGGAGCCGTTAAGGCACTGCCGAATATGAATTTTCTATAATCTGTCTTTAAAAAAGTAAGCTTTCTGCTCAAACTTTCCAATACAGGCAGGTCTTTGGGTATCTCGTTGAATTTTTTTCCGGATAATATTGCCGATACAATCATAGCGCTTAATAGGAACATCGATATAAAACTCATGATAAATATAGAGGAAGAACTCTGATCCAATATCGAACCGTCTACTAAAGAAATGATCAAAAGTATGATCGCTGCAATAGTGATCACGCTCTTTAAAATAAGATCAAAAATAAAACCTTTTCTTAGATCATTGAATATCTTCTCTGAGGTTTCTTTTTGGTGCATACTTAACTTTTCTTTATTGATTTCAACCTTTTCAGCAAACAATCCACTTGCTTCTTTCCAAACTTCTTTTAAATTTTGTTCTTTCATTTTCGCCCCCACTTGACTAAATATGAACTTATTTCATGTTCTAATTTTCTTTTAATACGCACCAGCTTAACACTGACATTTCCTGCGCTTATCCCAATAATATCGGCGATCTCTTCATAGCTTTTTTCTTCAAGATATAGCAATATGATCGCTTTTTCAGATGCCTTTAATTGATCGATCCCTGCATATAAAGCTTTGATCTTATCTTCCTGGTCTTCTGATATATGATCATCAGCTATGTTTTCTACCATCTCGGCTTGATACAGTGGATTTCGATGATGTTTTTTACCCTGTGATAAGGCGGTATTTAATGCTACTCTATACAACCAGGTTGATAGCTGCGACCTTCCTTTGAAACTCGGCAAACCTTTCCAGATATTAATGCAAATATCCTGATAAAGATCTTTTTGACCGGCTTCATCATAGCTGAACATTATGCATACCTTCAGGATCAAGATCCGGTGTTCCCGGATCACTTCTTCAAAATATTTATTATGATCGAACGTCATCATGCCGGTCCCTTTCTAATTGTGAGAGACCAAAAGCTCAAATAAACTACAAATAATTATGAAATAATTTCCCAATCGGCAATTTCACCGGCTATAAGCTTGAACATAGGGTGTGGATCAAAGCTATCCACCAACTTGAAGGTATTATAAAGTTCGGGATCCCGTTTTTTGAGTTTAGCCAGCAAATGTTTCCTTTCATATGCCATTTGTCCGGTCGTAACACTCATATGGCCGGGCTTAAAATCCCAATCGATCTTTTCCTTGTTAAAGTGATATCCTCTTCTGTCAGCCTCCCTGTATACTTCAGATAAATATTGATCGATACGATCTGTCGGAACGGACTGTTCTTTAAACCTAATTAACTGAGGATGATTGCGGTATCCTTTGGTTTTACCCGATAAAACATGCTTTGCCAGAAGGGTTTCCCGCCA
>CAZSGO010000221.1:0-3307 GCA_964606395.1 uncultured bacterium | reverse complement strand
ACGATTATTTCGTAGCCGCCTATAATGCTTCTGACAGTGCCAATTTTAATGCCTCAGATGTTTATGCGGCAAAAGCCACAATCGCGGGAAGAGAAATCCTTATCGTGGACGGTTTTGATCGTTACTCCGGATCTTATGGATCACCGGTGCATGAATTCGTCAGAACCACTGCCAATGCAATGGACGAATGGGATATCGCCTACGGTTCTTGCGCCAACGAAGCCGTCATAAGCGGGGACGTGGATCTTAAAGATTATGATCTTGTCTGGTGGATCTGCGGTGACGAAAGTACGGCAGATGAAACCTTCAGCGATATAGAACAGGATAGCGTGGAAGCTTATTTAAAGCAAGGCGGTAAATTGTTTGTGAGCGGATCCGAGATCGGATGGGACCTGGACAGTAAGGGAAGTACAAGCGACAAAGCATTTATACATGATTATCTCAAAGCCACTTATGCCGGTGATGATGCAGAGAATTATTCGGTAACGGGACAAGCGGGAATGGTTTTTTCTCCGCTGTCACTGCGATTTTCCGAAAACGGGAATGAAGAAGATACCTATGCGGAAGATTATCCCGATTATTTCAGCGTATCGGGAGGATCTCAAATTGCTTTAAAATATGGCAACGGACATACCGCAGGGCTTGCTTTTACCGGAACCTTTAGCGGAGGAAGCGAAGAAGGCAAAGTCGTCACCATGGGTTTCCCTTTTGAGACCATTACGACAACGATAGAACGTCAGAATTTAGCGGGATATGTGTTGCAGTACATGGGATACGATCTTGTGGTGAACACCCAAGTTGTTATTCCGCAAACATGTGAATTATATCAGAACTATCCCAATCCCTTTAATCCCTTGACGACTATTGCATATCGTCTCGATAAACCGGCGTTGGTCAATATCAAGATATTCGATATTCGCGGTGAATTGGTACAAACAATAGTCCAAGGCACCCGTAATGCAGGTGAGCATGAAGTGATTTTTGACGGAACAAACTTAGCCTCCGGATTGTATGTGTATCGCCTGGACATAAACAATGAAGCCGTTGCAACGGGGAAAATGATATTAAACAAATAGATTTGCATAAAAAGTATTTTCTGAAAAACAATATAATGACCTATATTATAAGGTCATTATAATTGTTATATAAACGATAAGTGGAGATAAAATGAAAAAACTATTAATATTTTTCAGTTGCTTGATCTTTTCTTTATTCCTGTTGGCACAAGATATGTTAAAAGAAGAAAATCTTTTTAACAGCTCACAAGGACAGGGATTTCTAATTAGCACCGTGTCCGATATGACCCCTTTGGATATGTCGTTGAACCCAAATGAATACATTGTGGGAGCCGGAGATGTTTTTATTGTACAGATCATCTCTACCTTGACAGAAACTTTTCAGCTTCAAGTGGGATTATCCGATGCGTTGACTATTCCGGGATATGGTCAGGTAGATCTAAAGGGAAAGACACTTGAATCGTCGATTAAACTGATTGAAGATCTTTGTAAAGAAACCAACAGAAATATTATCGTGAATGTGAACTTAAGTGATGTAAAGAAATTAAAGATCCCTGTTTTTGGTGCGGTTGAAACCCCGGGCATGGTAACGCTTCCGGCTGCTTCACGCTTGAACGAATATTTAAATAAAATGAAATTGCACCATTTGGCAAAAGATTTTCAAGTTGAAATTCGGGGTATTGATGATACCACGATTGTAAATATTTATAATTACTATTTACAGGGTGATATAAAAAGTAATCCTTATCTGAGATCGGGTGAATCTGTTTATATCCCATTTGCTGATGTTGCAAAAGAATGTGTGGAAGTATACGGACCGGTCAATACAAAATCACTAGTTCCCTTAATTCCCGGAGAGAATTTATTGGAATTTGTTCATAGAAAGGTTCGTTTTTTGGATATATCCGATTATTCAGGGGTAACCATCACAAATCAGGACAAATCATTTAGTAAGAATATTCCTGTTAGCGACATGCAGGCCTATACTTTAAAAGCCGGAGATATTCTTGAATTTGCTCAAATTGAAAGAATTCAGGTAAACGGTTATGTTAATAGACCCGGGACATATGATTATATACCAGGACACTCTACCTTTGATTATATTGCAATGGCAGGTGGTGCAAATAATCAAGGCAATGCAAATAAGGTGATCATTGTTCGCGGTAATCAGAAAATACGCAAACTTGCAAATGTTGAGATACAAAGAGGCGATATTATTTTAGTAAGGCGATCAATTGAAGATGTTATGATAGGTCAAATATCATTGTTAAGTTTTATCGCAAGTATTGCTTCCATTACTACAGCATTTATCGCTGCGTATAACAGTATTAATTAAGAGGAATTCATTATGACAACAAGCCAGAAAAAAGAATTACCCAAATTAGTTAAATTAATAAAAAAGTATTTTTGGAAATTGGTTATTTTTAATGGAATTGTATGTGTAATTGCAATAGTAATTTTACTTTTAATGCCAGCTTGGTATAGTAGTACGGCTGTAATAATGATAGATAAGAATTCAAGTCAATTGGATATATCTTCGGTCGCCATGGGTAGTTTCGGACTGCTTGGGGGTGGATTTGGTTTAAATTCGAATGAAGAAGTTCTTAAAAATATTAGATTGTTAAATAGTAGGACAATGAAAGATAAGGTAATAGCTGAATTCGATTTGATGAATACATGGAAAATTGAATCCCGTTCTGAAATATATAAAAAATTAAGTGAAGACATTTCATTTATTGATAATGAAGATGGTTCAATAAGCATATCATGTAATTATAAAAAAGATCCTGATAAAGCAGCAGCAATTGCAAATTATTATGTAAAAGAATTGTCAGCTGCGGTAAGAGATTATGAAGATCAATATAAGATTTTTGTTCAAGAGGCCTTCGAGAAACAAAAGTTAAAGATGACTCAGGTTGAACAAGAGTATGCCGCTTTTCAAAAAAGCACAGGTATATATAATTTGGAACAACAGACTGAACTGAGTTTTCAAGCTTTAACTGAATTAGAGATTGCAAAAATGCAATCAGAAATTCAATTTGAATTAATAATGAATAATTATTCTGAAGACGATCCCCGAAGCAAGAAACTGGTTAGTGAAATTGAAATTCTATCAGAAAAGATTGAAACATATAAAACCACTAATATTTATTCCAATATTCCTGTTGATAAGCTTTCTGAGCAAGGAGCTGATTATCTTAGGTTATATCGGGATTATTTAATTCAAGAAAAAATCCTTCAATTTTTATCAATGGAAAAAGAGCAGGCAATACTAGATGAACAAAAAAAGA
>CAZSGO010000220.1:0-3323 GCA_964606395.1 uncultured bacterium | reverse complement strand
CTTGATGCCTGACGGTGGCTACATGGATATGATGATCCAGCAAAGTACCCTTAGCGGTTTTATATATAATAGGTTTTTACCGTTCTTGATCACTTTATTTGTGATGGTCATGTTGAATTTGCTTTTGCCCAGAGCAAAGGTGCTTTTTAAGAGTGCACTTTTCGGTGGTATCTTCTCAGCAATTCTTTGGGAGTTCTCTAAGAACTACTTTTATTTATACGTAATGAGAATGACAACGGTAACCAGTTTTTATGGTTCACTTGGAATCATCCCGATCTTCATGATCTGGATGTATTTAACATGGATGATCATCCTGCTTGGCGCTGAGCTCGCATATACCTTCCAGAACAGACGATTGATGACCAACCTATACCGTGGGTACGAGAATTCTTCGACGCATTACACGCACTCCTACCTCGGTGTCTCTATTCTGATCTGGATGAATTCATTCTACCGGCGCGGCAAGGCCATTCCATCATTGGAAAAATTTTGCGATTATCTGGGTGTCCGTTTAAATACTATGACCGATGTTTGTCAGGAGCTTGTGGAACTGGAATATCTGGATCCCGTAAGAAGCGAGATCCCACGCTTTGTTTTTGCCCAGAATCCCGAATATATACACTTGAACGATGTGATTGACGCCCTGCAGAAAATAGAATTTTCTTCAGAGTACAATATTCGAGAAGATAAGGCACCCACAGAAAAACATTTAAGTACCGAAACAGTTTTCATTGAGGCACAGCGTGCTTTTTTGAAACCGTTTAAAAATAAAACCGTTTCTGATTTCAAAAACCTCTGATATACATGAACATTCTCTATATCTCACCTGAAAATACCGTAGGGACACTTGGTCTTTACCGGCGTATCCATGAGCAACATGGAAACTCGGTTCGATATGTAACGTTTTTTCGCTCCCCAAAAGCATTTGAAGAGGATATTTGTCTGGATCTGCCGTTTAATTTTACGCGTCCCTTCTTAAAAAATATTCGCCATAAGATCTATCAGATCTATCGCGGTAAAGAAGGCTATTATAAAGACAGGGCGGGATATCCACCCATTTGGCAGCCCGAAGGAACGTTTGACCGCAGGTTTTTGGCTTGGAAAGAAAAACGTTGGGATAAGCAGATCCAAGCGGCCATTAGCAAATATAAGCTTTATGATTTTGACATAGTACATTTTGAATCCGGTATGGACTTTTACAAAGATGCCCGCTTTGCATGTGAGTTAAAGAAACGGGGTAAAAAGGTCGTATGCCACTATCATGGCGAAGATCTACGCAGTAGGGGGGTGTTACATCCTTTGGACAAGATATGCGATCTAAACCTTACAAATGAGGTTGATCTACTTGAAAAACATCCGGATATCCATTACATATTCCTTCCCTTTGATGTGGAAGCTTTTCAACAGCGATATCCCAAAAATGACACTAAAAATAACAATATTCCTTTCGTAACACATGCTCCAACGAATCGCTACTATAAAGGAAGTCATGATATTATTCCCATTTGCAGGAAATTGGAACAGGAAGGAAAGATCAACTTTGAATTGATCGAGAACAAGCCGCACGCCGAAGCGATGGAGATGAAACGCAAGAGTGATATTTTTATTGATCAAATAAATGATCGTGGCGGATGGGGCTATGGAATGAATTCGGTGGAATCGCTTGCAATGGGCGTTTGCACCCTAACGGAGATGAATGAACATTATTGCAGATTTATTCCGGATCATCCGTTTGTAAATGTGAACAGGTCAAATCTATATGATACATTATTAACGTTGGCTTCAAACTCTGAACAATGGAAAGAAAAGGGTCAAGAAGGCGCTGAATGGGTTAAAAAATATCATGATATAGCATCGGTAGGGAAGAGTCTTTATGCTTATTATGCGGAGATGGGTCTGAAATGAGTGTAAAAGATCAGCAAATACTAAATCCACGAAAACTTGCGGCAGCGCGTTTTTTCAGCCGCTTAAACGGAACGTTTAAGCCGGTCCGTGACGCCAATAAACCCATTTTACCCATTGAGATAAAACGTATCCTGGTTCAGGAACACCAATGTATTGGTGACGTCCTGATGCTTGAGCCGACCTTAACTGCGTTAAAAGAGGGCTTTCCTAACGCAGAAGTTGACCTTTTGTGTACAGCATCCGTAAAAGAATTAGCGCAAAAAGCAAAATTTGCAGACAAAATAATGGCATATCCAAAAGAAATACCCGATGTTCACCGTTATGATCTTGTGTTCGACTTTCATGCGGATGTACGTCGCTTAAGATTACTGAGCCGTTATAAAGCAAAATATCGCGCAGGATTTAATTTTAGCGGAGGGGCAAAATGGTTGACCCATGTGATGGATTATCCTTATGCGGAACATCAGGTTGAACGTCCACTTGAATTATTGGCACATTTAGGTATTCGCTGCTATAGAAAAATTCCACGAATAAATGGGTTTGAAAGTGAGATAAAAGAAAAAAAACAAATATTATTACACCCGGGAGCAAATCATGAAGCCCGAAAATGGCCGATTGAGCACTGGATGGAGCTTATAAGTATATTGAAAAATAATGACCATGAGGTGATCTGGATAACCCCACCGGGCGAAAAAGCACCTAAAGGGCTAAGAACATTTTCAGGAAATCTTATAGAAATGGCAAAAATAATTTCAGATTCAAGATTATTGGTTGGTTGCGATTCCATGTCCGTACATCTTTCAGCAGCACTTGGGACGCCCTCGTTGGCCATATTCGGTTCACAGGATCCCGAACTTACAAAACCATATGGTCCGAATGGAAATTTTATTATCCCGGAAAAAGAATGCAAGCATCGTCGGAAAGATTGGCGATTATGTAAAGAATGCATGCAATCTGTCCGTCCGGAAAATGTTTTTGAACATATAAAAATCATTTTAAGTAAATAATCTATATTAAAAGAAGAAATATATTTTCAAGATTTAGTTTTTCGGTAGCTTAAAACGAAGCTGAAAAACATTAGAACAGGGCATAAAAGGGCCCTGTTTTAGGTATTGACCACCTTTTTATATTTCCATAAAATACTCAATTATAGGTGGTTATAAACCTGGAGAAAAAAAGGTAAAAAAAAGAATGAAAATATGTTGACATTCATGTTTAAAGAGTATATTATTCACGGCTTTTTGAATATGACTTTTGATACGGGACGATGAAAAAAAGGGTAATAAAACACTTGACATTCATCTCCAAACAAGTTACTATTCACGGCTTTTTGAAAATGACTTATTCAACGGACGAGATGGAAAAAATAGATGACAAATCACTTGACATTGAAATTCGTTTGAAGTATTATTAGAAGC
>CAZSGO010000219.1:0-3361 GCA_964606395.1 uncultured bacterium | reverse complement strand
TTGAATTATCTACGTAAAGAGATTTATTATTACGAGCAAAAAGTGTTCGAATTTTTATTAATATTTTTCTTATTCGTTTATGATGTCTTGCGAAAATATTCAATTTGCTTTTAATCTGGTAGAGAGAAATACTTAATTTAGATTTGAGATTAAGATTATAATTATATAATTCGGGAATATAAGATTTAGGATCAATTTCTTTCATTAAATTTATAAACAATGAGAAGTTTAAGTATTTAAGTGAGGTTCTTGAAAATGCTGAAAAGAGTCGGTCGTTTAAGAATGGATTTACTGTCCAAAAGTGAATTCTTGCTCTTTCTTCACCCATATTTACAACATTATTGTTATAATCAAAGTAAAAGTGTTTCAATCTGTCTTCAAAGTCGTTCTCAGGGTAATGGTCAAAATATTGACTTATACTAATCTTGAAATCATCTCTCTTAAAATTTAATAGATCACTTGATTTGTTTACTGAAAGGCCTCTAACGTGAATGTTGTCCATTATCATATTCGAAAGAATATTTTTATAGCCATGTACATTTTTAAAAGCGTCTCTAATGTAAGATCCCCCCAACCCGCTAAATTTAACAACAGGAGTATCAGTCCTTTTTTTTCTTTCTTTTGCATCTTGAAAACATGAAAGAGTTGTGATCGAATTTATATTACAACCTGTTATATAAGTAAGTTTTTGCATATCGCTTATGTTGATATTTCGCTTTGTTTTTACAATATGTACTTTTTTATCATAAATTTTTCCAACGTTAAGAGCATATTTACTTTCATCGCCTGATATTAATTTATCGGTAAAGTATTTAACATCTACATTGTATTGAGATAGAGCAAAAAAAATAAGCCTAGAATCTAGCCCACCACTTAAATCAGATGTAAATTTGTAATTTAATTCAGATAATTTATTAATTCTATCTTCCAATGAAGCAATAAATTCCGTTTTATACTCATTAACAACTTCTTTTTTTTTCTTTTTGATTTTTTGAGTTTTAAAATATACCGGATATATACATTGCATTTGGGATATTAGATTTTTGTTTTCCACCTTACTTGAAAACAAAAATGCAGGGGGTGTTTTTTCCACGGAAGAAATTAATGTTTTATTATTTAATGGAAATTCAAATACAATAAATTCAGATAATGCATTTTTGTTTATTTCGATTTTGGGAATATTATTAAGAATAAAAAGATGTTCTCTTGAGATAATTGACATGGAATTATCATGATATGCATATGCTTTCAATCTTCCCCATTTATCACCAAATGCACAGAATTGATCACTTGCTTTATTTATTATATAAATAATATATTCACCATCGGCATCATTAATAAAAGATTTAATTTTATTTGGATTTTTAACAAAATCCGGATCAGATTGAAGTATATCAAATAATCTATTTTTTATAATATTATCATCAATATTGTAAATTAATCCTTCTATCACAATATAGTATTGTTCAGTTTCAATACATTTAATTGGATATCCTTGGTATCCAGATTGAACTAATATTAGATTCTTGGTTTTATATAAGATATTTGCGAAATAATTATCTTCATATAATAAATATTCGAGAGAAATTATACTATTATATGTTTGACTTGTATTGTAGAGTAAACTTATACCGGGCATAAAGTAAAACCTTTATTGATTATAATAAAATTCCCGCGATCGTTGCGGTTACCCAGCTGGCCAATGCGCCACCGATCATGGCTTTTAACGCCACCTTGGCAAGTGTGTTCTTACGGCCGGGTGCCAATGCACCGATACCGCCCAACTGGATACCAATGGATGAGAAGTTTGCAAATCCGCAGATCGCATAGGTCGCAATGGTTTGTGCCCGTTCATCAAGAACACCATTTTGTATATAGGTTCCCAAGGTGCCGTAAGCAACGAATTCATTGAGTGCGATCTTCATACCCAACAGGTTCCCGACTTCGCCGGCAAATTCCCATGAAACACCCATTAACCACGCAATGGGTTTAAATATGGTGCCGAACAAGGTTTGAAGCGACCCGGGAAAAATTCCCGCAAATTCACCTTTTACAGGTGATATGCCGCTGGTGATCGCATATTCGAAATATTCTTTTTTCAGTAATTTACCATCGATCAGTGAATCCAGCCAATTGATCCCGGAATCAAGAACAGCCATAACGGCAATGAATCCCAAGAGCATGGCGCCAACATTCACGGCAAGCTTTAATCCATCTGTAATTCCGTTGGATAAAGCCCCGAGCACATTTTGTGCCCTTTCCATTTGCGGCATTTTGATCATACCGAGCGTTTTTGATTTCTTGAGTTCGGGGTAAATGATCTTGCCCATGACCAGAGCGGCCGGGGCGGACATGACAGAAGCGGCGACCAAATGTCCGGCATCCACGCCCATGGCAATATATCCTGCCAGCACACCGCCGGCGATCGTAGCAAAACCACCGACCATTACAGTCAGCAGTTCGGATTCGGTCATTTCATTTAAGAACGGTTTGATCAATAGCGGTGCTTCTGTTTGACCAACAAAAATATTGGCAGAACAAGAAAGAGTTTCTGCGCCGCTGGTTCCCATGGTCCAGCTCATGAATTTTGCCATGGTTTCCACCAATTTTTGCATAATGCCATAATGATAAAGAATGGCCATGAATCCACCAAAAAAGATGATCGTAGGTAAAACTACAAAAGCAAACAGATAACCAAAGCCCGGCCATGCTGCATTCTGTGGGAAGAAATGTTCCGGTCTGGCCAAATTACCAAAAAGAAATTCGGCACCGTAGAGTGACATGCTTAGAAATTTCGCCACGCCATCCGAAAAGGTCTGAAAGATCTCTTGTCCGTAAATACCCAAAGCGGCAGGTGCGGTAAAAATAGATACGATAAGAATTGCATTTAAATAAGGTTTCGCGGATTCGTATTTGATGAAATATTTATTGACCAGCATGAGTACCAGGATGAACAGGAAGATGAATGAGACCGGAATGACTTGCATCATAAAAAAGAAAATAACGGAAAGTAAAGCCGATCCAAGAACGATCCCGACGATCCAGATAAATTTTGGCCATGCAGTTTTAATGATATCGCGAAAAACATATATAACCAGCAGTAGGGCAAAGATGGCCATACCGATCCAGCTGACCGCCGATTTTTGCAAAATGATCAAGGCAAACAGAAATTGAAGAAAGAGTCCCCATAACACGGTGCGCAGATTTACCTTATCCTTATGATAAGAAATGAGCCATGCGATGAATAAAAGTACCAAAAGCCCCAACAAACTAATCAATTTCATATCAACCTCGATTTTTATATAGTATATTTGCCCTGCGATGTAAATTAGTAAACAGAGGATTAAATTGAAAATGAAAA
>CAZSGO010000218.1:0-3372 GCA_964606395.1 uncultured bacterium | reverse complement strand
GAATATGAGTGGAAGGCAACGTTTTGTGTATCCGGTCCGCAGGTTTTGAATGCTGTGCAATTCAATGACCTGAGAGATCTTAAAACATCTGGACATGAGATCGCCGGTCATGGAGTCGCTCATTTAAATGCTGTTGATTACGTTTCAGAAAACGGATTAGCCGCCTATGTGGAGAATGAGATCCTTCCCATGATCAGCACGATGAAAGATCAGGATATTGAACCTTTATCTTTTGCTTATCCATACGGTACACACAGTCAAGAGATCGATGATACACTGCTGACCTATTTTAAAATATTACGATCGACCACTTATACCTGGTCTGCCCCGGAAGAGCAAATTTGTTATTATGAGAATTCTCCGATCGTTAGTGGTTTAGGGACCGATGGAGCTGCCGGCGACTCCAGGACGAATTATTTTTTAGGATTACTTGAATATGCCCGCGATAATAATAAGATCCTGATCGTATATGCCCACCGCCCGGTGGCAGAAGTAACGGGAGCGAATCAAACGGATATCAGAACATTATTGTCGATCTGTAATTATATCCGTATGAACAATATGCGCTTTTATGGCCTTTCGGAATTAGACGAAAAAGAACCCTCTAAGATCATTCATGCCGAACAAGATCAATAAATAATCTTGCCAAAACTTCCCGATCCGTAAAATAATTAATAAAATTGTTGTATAAATACAACATTATGTTTTATAATTACATTGTGATTAAAACACGTGACAATTATTTGAAGGGTGATAATGGAAAACAGAAAGATCTATAATCGAATCTTGATTTTTCGCAAGGAGAAGGGCTTGTCCCGTGTGGAACTCGCGAAAAGGATTGGCGTGAACTTCCAGACGATCGGTTATCTTGAAAGAGAAGAGTACAACCCGAGTCTGGATCTTGCATTCCGTATCGCCGAAGTATTTGAATTGCCGGTGGACATGATCTTTTCGATCAGCCCGTTCCCGTCCATCTCGCAATTATTAAAAGAACGATCTATGGAGGAAGGAGTATGAAAGAACGTACATCTATGGCACCCGTCAGATGGGGTGTTATTCTAACCTTGTTGAGCCTGGCCGGCGTAGTTGTTCTATTTGAATTGGGTATCCGCTCACAATGGACACCTGTATTAATGATCGCAGAGATCGGCTTATTGGTGATATTGTTGATCGCGTTTATTCTGAGTTTTATGCGAACCGGTTTGTGGGAATTTTCCCATAAACCTCTAAAAGCACTTGATGAACGCGAAATGGAAATGACAAGCAGATCACTAAGAGCCGCCTATGCAATTTTTACCGTTTTTATTTTGGGTTTGCTGGTTGTTTTTGCCGTATTGAATATCTCAATTAGCATTGTTTTAGCTGTTTCTCTCATTCTCTTTGCGCATCTTTTACCGGGTGTTGTTATTGCTTATAGTGAAAATGGGTTACATTTTTAAAACAAATTTTGAGGTGAAGTCATGAAAAAAAAGGAATTTGTTCTATTGGAAATCTTTTATGACAAGTATCAATTTGAGCTAGCAAGGGATATCCTGACAGAAGCCGGGATCGAATTCCGGGCGTCGAACAGAGCACCAAGCGTTAATTTTAGGGTACCGGGAGCTGCATTTACAGAGATCGAACTTCATGTTGCCGAAGAAGATCTTAAAAAAGCCGAAGCTCTTTTAAATGAAAACGAATAGAAAAATGATATTTGAGATCAAACAAGCACTGGCTGAAGATCTTGATGACGTGAATGAACTGAACAAAGAAGTCCAGGCCTTGCATTACAAGATCGATAAAGAGTTGTTTAAATCTCCCGAGAATTCAAATATCAGGGAAGAATTACAGCCTTTGATCGATCGTGAGAACAGCGCTGTTTTGATCGCCCGCGCCAATGAAACGATCATGGGTTTTATATCCTATCGTGAATGTTCTTTGCCCGCTAGTGGTATAACGAATGAAATCCCTATGATCTTCATTCATCATATGGGCGTGAAAAAGATATTACAAAAACAGGGTATTGGGAATGCCTTGCTGAATGCTGTTTTCAAATGTGCCGATGAAAAGGGCATCAAGCGTGTTCAGTTGGATGTATGGACGTTGAATGTTGATGCGAAGGCATTCTTTCAAAAGCGGGGTTTCAGTACCATAAACGAAGTGATGATTCGTAACAGGTAATATGAGGCTTTTTATATCAATCGTAAGGACATGAAGCGAAAACCCGTCAACCGTCTCTTGTAACCAGTCACAAGTAATTACCGAATATGCTTCCGCATATATAAATATTTTCCATGACAAACACATTTTTTGAACTTATATTAGTTTTATGAAGTCGAATAAGTTTGATCCCAAGAAATATGAGAAGCTGAACAACCCGATCCGTCTGGAGCATCTACCACCTGTGTTTATCAAAGAAAAACTGGATATTCATGATGCGAAAGTGATCTTGGATATTGGCGCAGGGACGGGATTTTTCAGTGTGCATTTTGCCAATATGTTTCCGGACAGCAAAGTATATGCCTGCGATATTTCCGATTTCATGATCACCTACATGAACGACAAGGTCGTTCCGCTCAATCCGCGCATTCATCCCATGATCATGGAGCATGATAGCATTTCTTTGCCTGATGATATAGCCGATCTGATCATCATGATCAATTTGCATCATGAGATCGAAGATCCTATCGCGATGCTAAAAGAATGCTGCCGCCTTTTACGGCCAGGAGGAAAGATCGCCATATCGGATTGGAAAAAGGAAGATATGGAGCGTGGTCCCGCACAACATATTCGACTAAAGACAGATGAAGTTGAAGCTCAGCTGAAACAAAACTGTTTTACCGGAATTGAATCTTTTCAAGAACTAAAGTATAATTTTTTGATCATCGGAGTCAAAGCAAAGATCTAACATGAAAAACCTGTTCAAATTGATCATACTAATTATTCTTGTAGCCTCATGTGCAAGCATTCCCGCCGGGGATACCTCACGTACTTCCCTGGATTGGCCGGGAACCTACACCTGTGATAAAATGACCATTACATTGAGAGAAAATCTGACCTACAAAGCACAGATCGGTGAGGTTGAGATACGTTCAAGTTTTCACTGGGATAAGAAAGGCCAAAGAATTTGTCTTGAAAATCTTAATGTCAAATCAAGCTGTAAAAAATTCAAGGTTGGCGAAAATAAATTGATCCCACTGAAAAACTCAGGAAAGCCCATAAAGGACGGAAAGATGTTACGTAAACAGTAAGATCTCACACACTTGTCTGCTGCCAAAATCATTGAAAAAAAATAATCCCACAAATTTCCTATCGGTTGATTGTATTGAATAGGCTAGACTAAAACTAGTTGTTATCAAAACCACATTTCCCTATTTTCCTATAACAAACAAA
>CAZSGO010000217.1:0-3390 GCA_964606395.1 uncultured bacterium | reverse complement strand
TTTCTCGAAAGGTCAACCCCTCCACAAGGTCGGGGTTGTGATATGGGGGGAACTTTATAACCCGGGATTTCATCCCGGGCTGTCTTTAGTTAACCCTTCGCGGGCTCAGGGTTTACAAAAACACCGCCACAATCCCAACAATAACCCCATAAACCAACATCGCTCTTATCGTGCGTTTCAGGATATAGCCTTCCACTTTTGTCAGCGATAAAACCGAGGCAACGGCGACGATATTGTTGATGCAGATCATATTACCCATGGCGCCGCCCACGGACTGCAAGGCCAACACGGTGGTGCGGTTCAATGATAAGTCGGTCGCTATGGCATCCTGGATACCGCCGAAGGTCAGATTGGAGATCGTGTTCGATCCACTGAAAAAGGTTCCCAAGGCACCCAGGAACTGAGCCGTATAGCCCCACATGCTTCCCGTTAAAGCTGCCAGATGATCACCGATCAATTTAACGGCTGAGTGATCGTTTCCCATCATCATCAAATTAACAAAAACCAAGGCACCCAACAAGGCCAGTGTGGGGGCTTGCATTTGCTTGAAAGTGATCCTGAACAAGATGCGCGTCTTAGACATATTATGGTTTAAAGCCAGCGCAACTAGGGAAATGGCAATAAAGGGGATAAGTGAAGGTACATAAAATAAGGCATGCGACCAGGATTCCGATGTGCCGAAAATATTATCCAGTCCCACCACCAGCGAAGGTGAGATATTGAATGTTCCAATGGACCCAAGATTGAGGTGTAAGGCAGGATCTGTCATGGTCAGGAGCTGTTTGATCCCAAGTTGGGGGAGGCGAGTGATCAAGAGCAGAAGAATGGTTCCCCACAAGGGAAAAGTCGCCAATATCAGATTTGATCTTTTAGCGGGTTCCTCAATGTCTGTAACGGTCATATATGAGCTCACCATCGAATCCTTTTCGGATCCTTGAAGTTCACTGTCTTGCTTTGATAAACCTATACCGTGACGTGCCAGCAGAACGGAGATAATCAGTCCGATCGCACCTCCTGCCAGCGAGGGGAATTCATAACTGAATTTAGCAAGGATAAGATAGGGAAGAACGGTCGCAATAATGCTTAAAAGAATAAATAACCAGTTTCGGAGTATTTCACGGGGTTTAACGACGAACATTAAAGCCAGGGGAACAATGACCAAAGCTGCAGAACCGTTCATGATGGCAGATTTGAACCCGATCGCCAGGGTTTCGGCTTCCGTCAATGAAATGGCAGAAAAGCCGAACCAGGTGGGTGTACCCACCGCCCCGAATGATACGGGAACCGAGTTCATGACCAGTGCCAGGATCGCCACTCTCAGCGGTGGGAATCCCAGTCCGATAAGTATCGGTGCCGCAATGGCGGCCGGAGTACCAAATCCACTGGCTCCCTCGATCAGAAAAGGAAAAGCCCATCCGACGATCATTAATTGAGCGACTTTGTTCGTAGATACTTTGTTCAGCCACGATTTAATGGCCGCTATACCCCCGGTGGCTTCCATGGTGCGGAAGAGAAAGATCGCGCCGCCAATGATAAGTATGGGCGTCCAGGCGACCAATAAACCTTTTACAACGGTTGCGTGGATCAGGTTGGGATCCTGTCTGAAAACGATAAGCATAATAAAATAGGTGATCAGCGCTGTCAGGGGAAGCGCTTTTGATGATGGCATATTATTCTTCTTTACCATCAGGTAAATGAGAAGAAGAATGGGGAGGTATGAAAAAACCAATTTTAGCATGGTTTAATTCCTTAATTATTCAAGGAATATAATATAAACAAAAGCTATATGCCAGAAGTCTGAAGCCGGAAAGCAGAATGGTATGGAAATTATGAGAGGGAGTTATTTTTAATATAATGGAGAAATTCTTGATGGTAATTTTCTTTGCTTAAGCTAAGTAGAGCGGTAAGGTTATAAATGACATGTCACGGATCACAGGTTACGGATCACATGTTATGGATCAATCCCACACGAATTTCCATTTACCGTCATCTTGTTTTTTCCACACGCTGTGAAAAACACCGGTGCTATTTTGCTCTTTGCCTTCTTTATCCAGATAGGTAAAAACATAGTGACCGTAGGTATAGGCAAGATCACCCGAAGCGGCAACATCAATATGATCGGGTGTCCAGTCAAGACCCTTTGAGTTGACACCATCATAAAATTGATCGATGGCGGGTTTTCCGATCACAAGTTCATTGTTACGCATGATAACGGCATTGTTGTCTGCAAACGCGACAAAAGCTTTATGAAGTCCCTCTTCACTGACCATTTTTGCAAAAGCTTGCTCGGTTTCGAGTATTTCATGTTTCCAGATGTTCATTTGTTGTTCTTGTGTTTTCATATTACACCCACTGAATATTAAACTTAAGGCTATAAGGACATGTAACAACTTCATCCTGATCTCCTTCATTTTCTTTAAATATTGATATCAGAAATATAACGATAAAAGTGCTTATAAAATCCTTTGGTCTTTTCATCAATAAAATCACCCTTGATCGTGTCGTTACGAATGATCTTTTCAATATTATAGCCTTGCTTTATAACCGTAAATCTAAATATCCGTGCTTTGATCGCATGAGTCGGACAGCCGTAAACGCAGCGCATGCACCAGATGCATTTCCAATTGAAGCGGATTTTTCCGTTTTCTTCACGAATATTTCCAACCGGACATTCGCGAACGCATTTTCCGCAAAGCGTGCAAGCATCGGTGCTTTTGAGTCCTCGACCATAAAGTCGCGCACCGAGGGTTTCTCCCCAATGGCCAATAGCTGCGATGGCTTTTAAAATGGGACCGGCAGGTCTTAAGCGTTTTTTTTCGGCGATCAATTCATCACGCATGTGTTGAACTTTATCCTTGGCAACCTGATATAACTGTTTGCTTAAATGATCGTCATAGGCAAAAAGAAAGTTGCAACCCATTGCAATGGTACGTTCATAATTTACCGGGTAATCTTTCCATTCAAGCTGTTTAATTAATCTTTTAGCGGTGGCATCATTAAAATGAATAAAATCGGCCGCGGTGTTCAAAATAAATACATTGTTCATTCTGCCCATAGGAAGGTGCTGAACAAAATCATAGAGGATCTCGGGTGCATCACCGCCATGAATGGGGTAGGCCAGCCCTATCAGTACGTCTTCATTATCAACAAAGGATTTTTTATTTGTTAGAATATCTTCGATATTGACTATAATGCAAGGATGGCCGATCTGAACAAAGGCATCCTGAAGCAAAGAGGTCACAATTTTGGTATTCCCGGTTCCCGAAAAATAATAAATGATGATCTTCATAGGCTTTAATAATCGTAATTGAACAATTCAATATCATGTTTATAAACTTCTGCCACGATATCCCGCGTAACATTGTTATAATAGTGATGATAGCTTTTATG
>CAZSGO010000216.1:0-3396 GCA_964606395.1 uncultured bacterium | reverse complement strand
ACACAACAGGAGAGAACATGAATATTCAACTGATCTACAATCCCAACTCGGGTGGTGGTAGGGGCGACAAGCTCTATCCGCTCATTCTAAAGGCACTTCGCGACAAGGGTCATGTCGTTACACCCTACCGGACGCTTTATCGCTTCCACGCAACGGAAATTGCAAAACACATTGATGCCAATGCCTGTGATCTGATCTTGGCAGCCGGTGGTGATGGAACTCTCTACGAGGTCCTTAACGGCATTATGCAAAACACGTCTTCGAAAGAACATCCTCTATTTGGGCTGATTCCGGTTGGAACCGGAAATTCATTTTCCGTAGACCTGAATATGAAAAACTGGACAGACGGAATAAAGGCCATTACCGTGGGGAAATCACGTGATATTGACATTATGGAATTTATTACCGAGGGTGATAAATACTATTCCATAAACGCAATTGGTTTCGGGTTGGTCGCCGATGTATCGTATCTTGGCAATAAAATGAAAAAGTTTATCGGCAAAACAGCTTATACGGTTGGTGCCGTGGCCGAAATTCTTAAATTCAAACCCCAGAAGACGAAACTTGAAGTAGATGGTGTTTTATATGAATACGACAGTGTTTTGACCAATTTCTCAAATACCGTAATTTTGGGCGGGAACATGAAAATTTCCCCAAATTCTATAATGGATGATGGCATAATAGAATGCCTGGTTCTTGAGGATATGCCCAAAAAAGATCTTTTAAAGGTGTTTCCTATGGTTTTCGAGGGTAAACATCTTTCGGTTCCGCAATTCAAGGTTTATCCCGGTAAACATTTCAAGGTTTGGTCCGATCCTCCCAAGATCTGTAATCCCGAGGGAGAGATCTTTGGCGTAACTCCCTTGGAATTAAAAGTTTTACCTAAAGAGATCAGAATGTTGACCCTATAGTAATTTTTAAATTTTGAATATGAAGCACAAAGGGCTCAACATGTTGGGCCCTTTGTTTATTTTTAAGATATTGTTACTTTAATCTTTAGTCTTGAAGTGTGGCTATCATCACCGCTTTAATGGTATGCATGCGATTCTCGGCTTCATCCCAAACTTTACTGTTCTTGGATTCAAAGACTTCATCACTGACTTCCATTGCGTCAATTCCAAATTTTTCATAAATCTCGGTACCTACTGTCGTATTCAGGTCATGGAAAGCGGGTAAACAGTGTAAAAAGAGAGTGTCTTCTTTACCGGTCTTTGCCATCATATCAGCATTTACTTGATAAGGTAAAAGGAGTTTTATGCGTTCTTCAAATTGATCTTCTTCACCCATGGAAACCCAAACATCCGTATAGATCACATCGGCTCCTTTTACGCCGTCCACAATATCATTTGTGATCAGAATACTTCCACCTGTTTCTTTGGCAATAGCGCTGGCAGTATCTACCAGTTTTGCGTCCGGGAAAAGACTCTTGGGGGCAACAATACGAAAATCCATTCCCATTTTAGCCGCACCTATCATCAACGAATTGGCCATATTATTGCGTCCATCTCCAACAAAGGCAAAAGCAATCCCTTTTAAGTAGCCTTTTTGCTCTTTAATGGTTAAAAAATCGGCAAGTATTTGAGTAGGGTGAAAGGCATCTGTTAAACCGTTCCATACCGGAACACCGGCATGTTTTGCCAGCCCTTCAACGGTTTCGTGTTTAAAACCGCGATATTGAATACCGTCAAACATTCGCCCTAATACGCGAGCCGTATCGGCAACGCTTTCTTTCTTTCCAAATTGAATATCGTTTTTACCCAGAAATTCAGGGTGAGCACCTTCATCAATTGCAGCAACGGTAAAGGCGCAACGAGTACGTGTTGAGTTCTTTTCAAATAATAACGCTATATTTTTATTTTCCAGTCTACGTGGGAATATCCCGTCTTTCTTTTCTTGTTTTACCTGGGCGGCAAGATCGATCAGGTCATTGATCTCTTCTGGACTAAAATCTAACAAAGCCAGAAATGAACGTCCTTTAAAATTACTTTTCATACAAGTCTCCTTTTTGACACTATAATATACATGATATTTTTGATTTATAAATGAGAGAATGTTGAAAATGCGAATTTTCAGCTACAATTATTGCTTTCTAAGATGCAATATCTTGCGTCTTTATTAAATCATTCTTATTTTCGTTTCATGAATGAAATACGGCAATTGTTCAAACGGTATTTATCTGTACCTCGCTCCATTAAACTCCTGATCACAGGGGCTTTTTTGTTGCAACTGCTTAATGCATCAGCAATGCTGATCATGAATATATATTTGAGCAAGCTCGGATATGGCGATTCGGAAATTGCTGATTTTGTTTCCTATCGATTTGTTAGCATTCTTTTGTTCAGCATACCCTTCGGTCTTATTATAAAAGGAAAGCATTTAAAGCCCTTTTTCATAACGGGGGCTATTATTGTTCCGCTTGCCGCCATCACTTTGCTTTTTGCAGCTAACGCACATATGGGCTGGTTGATCAAAGTTCTTTTCTTTTTAAGCAGCCTTGGTTTTATGTTGGAACACGTAACGGCACTTCCGTTTATATTGCGGCATGGGGACGAGGAAACCCTCAGCGAAAGTATTGCCTTAAACTTTGCTGTCTGGAGCCTGGCAACGATCGTTGCAGGATTTCTAATAAAAGGTATCTTTGCCCTCGCTCCCAAAATTGGGTTTACCGGATTAAGCGAGTTTGAAATATTGCTCGGCGTATCTTTGTTAAGTACGCTAAGTCTTATTCCGTTTTTAGCGATCAAAGAAAAAGCACCCGTTCCCTCTCCCCACAATAATGTTTTTCAGCATTTAAAAAGTTATAACTGGAGAAAAATTTTCAAAGGGTTGCTTCCTATGTTCCTTATCTCTATTGGTGCAGGATTGACTATTCCCTTTATGAACCTTTACTTTCATTCTGTATTTGATATGGACTCCGACAGTTTTGCGCTAATGGGTTCAATTGCCGCTATTATCGTTTTTATCGGGGGTATGGCTACACCAATTTTAAGAAGAAAACTCGGTTATGGGCTCTCTATTGCCGTCACTCAATTTTCAGCTATTTTATTTTTGCTTTTTCTTGCTTCAACGGAGCTGTATTCAACTATGGGGTTTGCCGTTTGGTTTGCGGCCGGTGCTTTTGTTATTCGTCAGCCTCTAATGAACATGGCCTCTCCGATAACTTCTGAATTGGTAATGAAATATGTGGGCGAAGAGAACAGGGAATTGATCTCTGCGATAGAAACAGGGCTATGGAATGCATCGTGGTTCGTCAGTGCTAAAATTTTTCAATTACTGAGGAGTCTCCATTTGCCATATTATAAGATCTTTATTATTACAGCCGTTTTATACAGCTTGGGCACTCTTACTTATCTGTTGCTTGTTAAAGATTATAATAAAAACGTGAAACGTGAAACG
>CAZSGO010000215.1:0-3398 GCA_964606395.1 uncultured bacterium | reverse complement strand
GATAGGCAATGGTCGTTAAGGGATTAAAAGGATTCGGGTAGTTCTGATATAAGTCACATGTTTGGGGAATAATATTTTGGGTGTTCACAACAAGATCATAACCCATATACTGCAATACATACCCCGCTAAATTTTGACGCTCTATAGCTGTAGTAATGGTTTCAAAAGGAAAACCCATGGTAACGACCTTCCCCTCTTCCGTTCCCCCGCTAAAGGTTCCGGTAAATCCAATTCCGATGATCCACCCGGTTCTTTGGCAAAATCGAATGTGCGATAGTTAGAAAAAATGGCATCTTTGTTGGATTTTGTCTTTACAGGAATAATAAAACGTCTATTTTGGATATCTTCAAGACTATAAAAAGCGTAAACCGGTGCCAGTTGAGCTTCACTGATAGCCATTTTGTCTCTACAATCCATGGCAATAGTCATTCTTTTGAAAGTTGATTTGAAATTGCGCACAGATATATTCATTTCATTTCCGTTTTCGGAAAATTGACGAGACAGGGGTGCAAAAACCGTCCCGGTTTGTCCCGATACCGAATAATTCTCGGCATCATCACCGGCATAGGTGGCTTTAAGGTAGTTGTGTATAAAAGCTTTGTCGGCAGTCGTTCCTTTATTATCCAAATCCCATGCAATTTCCGATCCGCTGACGAACAACTTGCCGCCTTGCTTTAAATAAGCTTCCACGCTATCTTGTGCAATATCGCTAATGGTTTCATCTGCGGTGCTTTCGTCCCCGCAGATCCACCAAACCACATCGTAATCTTTAAGATCCACTTCTCCGCTTATAACAGCTTCGTTGGCACACGATCCATAAGCAATGTCCCATTCGTCCATTGCATTGGCGGTGGTTCGGACAAATTCATGCACCGGTGATCCATAAGATCCGGAGTAACGGTCAAAACCGTCCACGATAAGGATTTCTCTTCCGGCGACTGTCCCTTTTGCGGCATAAACATCGGAGGCATTAAAATTGGCACTGTCAGAAGCATTATAGGCGGCTACGAAATAATCGTATTGAATATCATTTGTTTGAGGGACTGTAAGCGTTTGCGTTCCTTTAGCGACTTGGGCAATAACATGATAGTTGCTTTGTGATATGGTTTTTCTATAGACCCTGTATCCCGTAAAAATACCGCTTTCGTCCGCTGTCCAATTTAAACTCATGCTGTCAGTCTTACTTTCTACAGAAAGCAAGGTTGGTCTGGGTGCCGAAGAGTTTAAAATATTATTATAGCGGATCGGTACATAATCGCTGATCTGGCTCAATGTCCAGGTATAGTATCGTGCGGCCCATCCGGGATTTCCACTGGCGGTTTCTTCTATCTGCACCAATTTACCGTCATTGGTCCATTCCACAACCATGCGGATATGAGACCCTGCTTTATTGGTTGCATCTGCCGGTAACAGATCATTATAGGATGAAAGCTGAGTACTTGTTTGATAAAAAGATGATGTTGTATAACGACCGGAAGTCCAGCATCTGCTGACAAAACCGGAGCAATCGGATCCTACCGAATTTCCGTAATCTACAACAGATGTATTAATATCACCCGCCAATTGTCCCGCAGCGATCCCTTCATCAAAAGAAGCTATGGTGTTATAACCGCCCCACTTATAAGGGACCCGGGTATTCGGGCCGACCTGTATCCAGGAAGGTGTGGTTACGGTTGCCGTCGTTCCGATATTGGCGGAGGTTGCTGTCCAAGTATGTGTTACAAATTCATCCCCAATGGAGAGAGCTTCGGCTCTTGTGATTGCATCGCCTGTCGTTTTCATCAAAAACGGGGCAAGTTCACTTTGCGGTTCAGCTTCGGAAAATTGATTAAAATGGTAAGCATCACTGTATGCGGGTGGATAATATGTATGAAGCTGGTCATCATCGGTCATTGTCCATTCCAAGATATGAATTCCGTCTTTAGAGGACTGCATATGATACAGTTCGCCATTTTCACCGACGGAAAATTCTTTAAAAATATAAGTGTATTGCTGAGGCGGTAAATGAAGCGTCGCGAGGACTTTACCTTCGTTATTGATCAGCAGAATTTGACGTGCGACAGCAAGCGGCGCATGAGAGGTGATCGTTTCCGCATAGATATAATGATCATTTTCAGGCGTCGACCCTATATAATCTACAGAACCGATCTCCGGAATATTTATGGTATGCAGAGCTGAACCGATCCTGACATTCAATGATGACGGCAAGGTCCTTGTAACCGTTATATCGGATACTTGACCTTTGTTCAATGCCGGCGGAGTACATTGTACTTTTGCATTCTGATGGGAAACTTGAATGCTTCCATTGACCATTTTAATTCCCGAGAACATGTCTCTGGGATCATCCAAAGCGGAAATAAGATGAGTTGCATTTTTATTTTTTACATAAATGGTCTGAGGTGTTAATAAATACAGATCATCATTTGATCTATAGAAATCGACAATATAAGGATCTGTCAATTTTTCCGATGAAAAACTGCCATTACCGTAAAATGTTTTAAGTTCTTTGTTTTCTGTATCAAAAACGGTAATACTGCTTTCCTGAACTTGAAAAGACAAGGGACCGGTATGTAATCCGGGGTAAGATTCATGGCGAACCTCGTTATTAGCTTCCCCCCATGGGACAAAAAGCAATTCATTTACCTGCATGCCGGCAAAAGCCAAAGACAATGTGAATAGGGTAATTACAAGCAGTGTTTTTAGAACATTTTTCATTTTCAATTTAATCCTCTGTTTACTAATTTACATCGCAGGGCAAATATAATACATAAAAACCGAGGTTAACATGAAATTGATTAGTTTATTAGGGCTTTTAGTACTTTTATTCATCGCATGGCTCATATCATATCATAAAGATAAAGTGAACTTGCGCACGGTTATCTGGGGCCTCTTCCTGCAATTCCTTTTCGCGCTGATCATTTTGCAAAAATCAGCGATCAGCTGGATCGGTATGGCGATCTTTGCTTTATTGCTGGTTATTTATGTTTTCCGCGATATCATTAAAACCGCATGGCCAAAATTCATCTGGATCGTGGGGATCGTACTCGGCTCAGCTGTCCTCTGTGTCATTTTCTTCTTTTTAATGCAACTCATTCCGGTCTCACTAATCTTTCTGTTTATTCTGGTGCTCATGTTGGTTAATAAATATTTTATTAAATACGAATCCGTAAAACCCTATTTAAGTGCAATTCTTATCATTTCCATTTTTACCGCACCTGCCGCCCTAGGTATTTACGGACAAGAGATCTTTCAAACCTTTTCGGACGGTGTGGCAAAATTTCTGAGCATGTCACTGTATGGTGCCGAATTCCTTTTTGGTAATTTAGCCAGACCGGAACATTTCTTTCTGTTTCAACAATTACCTGAGTACCAGAAACAGTTAAATCACCTTGAACAAC
>CAZSGO010000214.1:0-3409 GCA_964606395.1 uncultured bacterium | reverse complement strand
TCACGGTTTTATATATCTCTTCCAGTTTCCCGATCACCACTTTTTTGTCAAAGCGTTTGATTGCATCTTCACGGATCTTTTTTGGGTCGTATTTATCGGGATCTTCGATCATTTCTTTCATAGCTTCCTGCACTGCGATGGGGTTGTCGATAGGTACTATGATACCGTTATCTTTATTGATGATATCAGTGGCACCGCCAATATTACCGCCGATGACCGGGACACCGCAAGCAAGCGCTTCGATCAGTGAAACGCCAAAGGTCTCCATCTTACTGACCAGCATACAAACATCCGCTTTTTGCATGTTTTTCAAAACAACCTCGCGACCCGTTTCCCGAATGAATTCCACTTGTCGCGTTAAACTACGTTCTTTTGCAAGATCAACCAGTTTTTGATATTCGGGACCGTCTCCAACGATGCGGATCTTTGCCAGATGCGTATTGCCGATTGGAACAAAGGATTCAATGATCTTATCAATGCGTTTTTCGGGACGAAGCATAGCAACGATGAGGAATGTGAAACGATTAACAAAAGGTTTTTTCTTCAAGGGTTTGAAATAGTCCGTATCAACCATATTGGGAACCACATGTTCCGAACAGGTCTCGGGCACTTTAAAGTACTGGTCAATTCGGTTCATGACCGCCGTTGAAGGTGCTATTAGCGCCTGAGCTTTTTTATATGTGTTTTCTATGAGACCTTGTTGGAAGTCTGAAAAGCCTTTAAATACAAGAAATTCTTTTAAATGTTCAGAGACAACTACGGGAATGCCCAGATCGTAGGAGGTAAGTGCCGCTCCGGCCCAGAGGGATGAATGAACATGGAAAAGATCGGGTTGACCTTCGTTTTTCAGGACTTCATCAACTTGCTGTTTTAAAAGTGTTTTATATCTTTTATAAAATGCTTCCGGTTTTTTGGGATGCTTGTTAATAACAAGTTGTTGATAGGTTTTGACCTTATTTTCGGTAAAAACGCGTGTCCCAAGGTCTTTTCGTGCGCTGAAATATTCGCGCAGTGAAATAATTTCTGTTGCGATCACAACAACGTCATGCCCGGCTTCGGCCAATTTTTCGGCATGATCTTTGAAAAAAGTTCCGTTAATGAGCTTTGAGGGATAGGGGTACCAGGAGGGGACAATAAAGATTTTCATAGTTTAGATTCGATTGTTAATGTTAATGTAGAGCGTTTCAATGTTGTAATTATTTTCGCAATAGGCCTGCAGAGCCTTTATACCCAATGTTTCAGACCAATAATGTCCAAGATTTATATAATTTGTTTTACTTTCATAAGCGATCGCTGGAATTTGCTCTCTTATATCGCCGCAAATATAAGTATCTATGCCCATTTTAAGAGCTAATTCATAGTAAGAACCGGATCCGCCCGATACGATCGCGATCTTTTCCGGGATATCGGGACCAAAGTCGCAGTGGTCCATACCATAGGTTCTGCCCGGTATGATGCCGCATGGTCGAATGGGCGTTTCTTCATCCGTCCCGAGCTTGATATGAAAAGCTTCAAGCATCTCTTTTCTTGTTAGTTTTGCCGTGTTCTTAACAATAAAGCCCACTTCAAAAGGTTCAATGATATCCGCTGAAATGCAGGTAGCCAATTGAGCGTTATTACCCAATTCCCGATGTCCGTCAAGCGGTAAATGTATACCGTATAATGAGACATCTGCGTCCAAAAGAGCTTTTACTTTTACTTTTTCACGGCCGGTCACGGAAAAGAAATCTTTTCCGAATATACCATGATGGACGATGAGTGCATCTGCGCCGCCTTCGATGGCCGCTTCAACGGATAAAAGATTGTAGGAAACGGCAAAAGCGATCTTTTTGATCGTTTCTTTTCCTTCTATTTGAAGACCATTCTGACAATAGTCTTCATAGTCCTCATACCTGAATAAAAGTTGAAGAGCTTTACTCAATTCTTGCTGTTTAATCATATTATTCTCCGCTTATTACAAGAGAGATCGCAACAGGTCGATGATCTGAAATGTTCTCTATGTACTCTGTCCAGCGTCCATCTAAGTATGTATCATATAATACGGTTTTTGTTTCAAAATGTGCAGAAAAAAGTTCATTTGTAATAGCTATGTGATCTATATGTGATGGATAGATGGGATAAGACCACAGCAGATTTGAGCCTTGAGCAATGCTCAGGTCGGTAAAAAAATAAGATTGTTGATCATTCAGCATAATATCAAAGACATTATTCACTTCATCGGTCAATTCATCATTCATGTCACCCAGGATCACAACACGTTCAGTATCAAAATTGTCGTCGATATAGTTGTCCAGCAATTCTATTGCTTCCATTCGTCTCTCTATATTCTCGATATCGCCGTATGCCTTAAGATGGTTATTGATGATAATGACTTTTTTACCGTTCCAATTAGCCTCAAAAACATAGGGTGGACGAGGAAAAGCGCTCCAATATCCGGTATATATCTCGTAAGGATCCGTAAAAAGTGTAACATTGTTTGAGTTGTATAAATAAGCTAAACCCCAGTCACCACCTCCTTGTCCAAGTGCGTATTCGTAACCATCTAAACGGTTAGCCAATTCCTGTAATGAAGATTCCGAAGAGACTTCCTGCATGGCGATAATATCGGGTTTCAGCGTTAGGACGGCATCTTCCATATAGTTGATACTGGCATTCCCATTTGAGGGAAATAAATGGAGATTCCATGTAATAACATCAAGCGTATCGCCACCCGAAAAAGAATGATCGTCACCATCACCATCATCGGGAAGATCTATGGCGCATGAGAGTAAAAGAGTGATTATGGATAAAAATATAATTAACTTTTTCAGTTTATCTCCATTTCGACGATATATTGTTGGTTGACCATGGCAATGTTTCGGATCCTGATCCCGGGGTTCAACATGTCCATCATTAAGATCGTATTGAGCCGCATTGACGGATAGTTGACATCTATAAAAGGAATATTCCGAGTATAGCGTTGCAAAAACGAAAGGAACATATCAGCGATCTTCCGATTGGAGAGGATATGCAGTGTCAGGATATCTTGCTGAAAATGCACAAAATCCAGTTCAACACGAAATTCTCCAACCAAGGGTGCTTTCAGTGTAAGGACAATGGTCTCATTGGGTTTTAAGAGATCAAAATGCAGTTCTTTCAGCAAAAGTAAGTCGGGAGAGATGTCCCCGGAAAAATGGAAATGATCTAGTGTTAAGGTCAGTGTTTTCATGCAATTAGTATATAATAAAAAAATGATTAAAAAAACAATAAAAATATGCTGTATTATGAACCGATTATGCAGAAATATGTAGCGTTATTATGCTAATCTTTTTATATTCTATGACATTTGAAAAACAAACAAAAAAGGAGAATCAAATGAGCGTACGTGTAGGTATTAATGGGTTTGGAAGAATTGGACGTCTGGTATTCC
>CAZSGO010000213.1:0-3410 GCA_964606395.1 uncultured bacterium | reverse complement strand
TCCTTGCAAGCGCCTGCAATACTCACACGGTCGTGGTGAGGGTTCCGTCTGTGTTGAATTCTTCCATTGAGCTTTCCGGTGAAGTGATCGTCTTTACCAATTGACAAAGGACAATTGACAATTACTTCTTCAACCCCGTCGGGGTTGTGAGTTTTGTAGCATTCCTATCCCCCGGATTTCATCCGGGGTTATTGGGAGTTCAACCCCTCCCATCTTCGTGTAAAACTACGCTGGGCAGGCGACAAGCTCGGGGTTAATTTTATTCTCTTTCTCATATCTCATATCTTAAATCTCCAGCCTACGACCCAGAAAATCGAGACTATAGCTGACAAGTCGGGGGCTCCTTGAATAATGAATATCGATCAAGGAATTTTAATTTTTGAAGTAACAAAACCCGATTGACTTAATTTTCTTAACTTTTTACAAAAAGTTTGGAAATTTGAGTTAATCGGATATGGCGAGCACGGAAATTATATACTGCATCATGAATAGATCTCTCCACTTCGCCCGCCTATGGCGGACTTCGGTCGAGATGACATGCTTACTACTTACTCTCTTCCATTCATCCAGCCTTCGCTGAAGCTAAGGCTGACAGGCGTTTATCGTTTCTTCCGTTGACTTTCCCCCTTTTAATCCCCAAATTACACTTGGTTTAAAATATAAAGATATGAGACAATGAAGTGACCAGCGACTGGTAACTGGACAGGCCACGGGTTACTGATGTAAAATTGAGGTAGTCGAACATCTCAACCATAGCAACAACCGCAAAATGCGCGGTAGTTCATTTTTATTTGGATTATGCAAAAATTGTATAATCCTTTTTCAGTGATCTTCATCACGATTTATGATTAATTATTGCTTACATCATGACTAATCTGTAATTTTAGAAAAATTAATACACGGCAAATAAAGAACAGGGCGATATGCAAAATAAAATTGAGTTATATCAAACTGAAGGCGGCACAACACAAGTCGAAGTGACCTTTGAGGGCGAAACAGTCTGGTTATCCCAAAAAATGATGGCTGAACTTTTTTCCGTCAATGTCCCGGCAATCAGTAAGCATTTGAAAAATATTTTTGAAAGCGGTGAGCTGAATGATAAAGAGGTTATTTCCATTTTGGAAACAACCACTCACCATGGTGCTATTAAAGGAAAAACTCAAACGCGAATGGCAAATTATTATAATCTTGATGCGATCATTGCCGTGGGGTATCGTATAAATTCCATCAGGGGTACCCGTTTCCGTCAATGGGCAACACAACGTTTAAAAGATTATCTTGTTGAAGGCTATGCAATTAACGAACAACGATTAAAACAGAAACAACAGGAAGTTCAATATCTAAAAACCGGCATCAAGATCATCAACCGGGCCATTGAAGAACAGGCATTAAATTCCGACAGCGATATCTTGAAAGTCTTTGCCAAAGGCTTAGAACTTCTTGATAAATATGATCACGGCACATTGGATAAGAAAGGCCGGTCAAAAAAGAAAGCATCATATCCATCTGAAAAAGATTATCTAAACCTGATCCGTTCTATGAAAAGCGATTATCCCACCGATGTTTTTGCTCAAATGAAAGATGAAAGCTTTGAAAGCTCGATCAATCAAATACAACAATCCTTCGAGGGTAAAGATCTATATCCCAGCATCGAAGAGAAAGCTGCAAATTTATTATATTTCATCGTAAAGAATCATAGCTTTGTCGATGGAAATAAACGCATTGCTGCCGCCTGTTTTTTAAATTTTCTTGAACATAACGGACACTTATTCCGCAATAATAATATCCCCTTGATAAACAATGAGACCCTGGCAGCTATAACCCTGTTCATTGCTTCAAGTAAAAGTGATGAAATGGAAACGGTCGTTAAATTTATTATCAGCATTTTAAACAGAGGAAATAAATGAATGCAAACATGATCGTTCCCTGCCTTATAGTATAGGAGATAAGCATGCAGGCAAATATAAAAACAATTATCAAAAATATCATATACTGCACATTGTTCATCTTGTCGCTGATCTTGATCTCCTGTAATATTTTTAATCCTTCAGATAAAGGTAATTTTGGGGTCTATCTCCTGGAAGATAAAACTCTAACCATGCGCAATACGCCCTGGGATTCACTCATGAATATGCCGCAGGATAGCCTGCCCTTCTTGTCGGAGAATGATATAGATCTCTACGATTGGTCCTCGCAATTGATCTATCTTAAAGACGATAAAACATTTTTACAGGAAATGTTCGATGATACGATTACCGGTGGACTTAAGTATAACGGCTGTCCCTTTTTTGTTAGAAGCGGAACCCAAACTTTATACAGCGGTTTCGTTTACCATTCCATGCACGGTTATCAACTGCAACATCCCAAGATCTCATTTACCGGCCTTTATTATTATCCGGATAATATCTTTTGTATTGAAAGGCCGTATGACATTGACGACGACCCCCGATCCTTGCCGGAAGTCAAAGAAGCACTGATCGATGCCGGCATCTATCATGCGGGAATACATGTTGAGTTGGATACGGACTACGGAATGACCTTTCATACCATCTCCGGCGACAGTATGGAAGCCGAATATCGTGTTAAGATCAGTAATCAAGACCGGGATGCCCTCTATGTTCTGGATCCCGAAAAACAAGAAGGATGGATGTATCAATTCTTTTGCACTCCTCCCGTGTTATTTGACTCCTTAGCCAATCCTGTGATGAGATCGCGCATTGATTATGTATGGCCTTCTCCCGATACCTCGGATTATGCGAACCTGGATCACTATACTTTATTGCTACCCGGCCAATCCATAAAAAGAACGATCCGCCGTGGGATATACACCAATGTCCTGGAAGGTGATTATTATGTAGGAGTCCATCATGCTGCTCCCGTCTATACCATGACAAGGTCAAAACGGAATAAAACCCGGGGGCGTATCTGGTTGGGATCTACCGACAGCGAAGGATATAAAGTTAAAATAGAGTTATGAGTGACGGATTAAGAAGCGTATAAATTATTAGCTGGCCAACAACTACTAAATTCTAACTACTTAAGGGAGAATTTCATGAAAAAACCAATGATCCTATTTATCATGACGATGCTTTTCCTCATAGGATGCTACACCTCCAGCGATGACCCGCCTGCGGCTCCGGGAGTTGTGCCGACGACCATCATATTATCCGGTGAGGTAACCGGTGATATGGCTCCGGAGACCCGATCCCTCTCCATGCGGGTTAGCAGTATGGTGCGCAATTATGTCCTGTTGGAGATCTACGGCATGGAGTCCTTTTGCGATACCCGCTCGGTCGATGTCCTGCAAAGCCCAACCACGTCCATGATCACGATAGAGATCGTCGACAACGGCACGCCCGGCACGGAAACCTGCTATCGCAATGTGCAGTTCTGGGTGGGACCCTTTGATG
>CAZSGO010000212.1:0-3496 GCA_964606395.1 uncultured bacterium | reverse complement strand
GAAAACGAGAAAGCGCTATTTGTACTGCTGTTGAAAAACACGGTAAAGAGCGCAAAAATTTACTTCCCGTTTTACAGGAAGTAAAGCGAGTTAAGAATTATTTGTCACGCAACGATATTTCTGAGATCGCTGCAGAAATGGGTCTGTCATCGGCACATGTTTATGGCGTTGCATCTTTCTATCATTTTCTTGACCTGAAAGAACGCGGACAGAACATTATTTGGGTATGTAAAACCATTTCATGCTATATGAAAGGGTCAAACGATATTATGCTTGCCCTGGAAGATGCGTTAAAGATCAAGGTGGGTGAAACCACGTCGGACGGTAAATTTACCTTGCTCCAGACGAACTGTATCGGATGGTGTCACAAAGGACCTGCGATCCTGATCAATGACACACCTTATACAGATCTTTCGCCAGAAACAATTGGCAATATTATTGACGAATATTATAAAAAATAATAAAAAAAGGTTTAAATAGAATGGCTAAGCAAAAAGTAAAAAGAGTTGACCTTATTTTTAGTCAGGAATGCACCTGCAAAGAGATCATAGCAGATGCCCTGAAAAAGCCAAGAGAAGAGATTGTACAAGATCTTATCGAATCCGGCTTAAAAGGCCGCGGCGGTGCCGGTTTTCCGACAGGGGTCAAGTGGAAAATGGCAATGCAAGAAAAAGGCAACAAAAAATATGTTATTTGTAATGCAGATGAAGGCGAACCCGGTACATTTAAAGACAGGGAGATCCTTGATAGAGTTGCAACAAAAGTTTTAGGCGGTATGGCATTAGCCGGTTATGTTACCGGAGCACGTGAAGGATTTATATATCTACGTCACGAATACCGTTTTCTTATCCCCAAATTGGAAATGATACTGGATAAATTCCACACATGGATGGATGAATTCGATCTTGATTTTAAGGTTAAATTATTTATCGGCGGTGGAGCTTACGTATGTGGAGAAGAAACCTCGTTGATCGAATCCATGGAAGGAAAACGCGGTGAACCCCGCAATAAACCTCCTTATCCTACAAATGAAGGCTACCTTGGTAAGCCAACAGTCGTTAACAACGTTGAAACATTTGTTTATACATTAATGATCATGCGTATAGGTGCTGAAAAATTCAAATCAATGGGATTTGAAGGTTCAACCGGTTCAAAACTGTTTTCAGTTTCCGGTGATACACCCAAAGCAGGTATCTATGAACTTGAACTCGGTATGACCCTCGATGAATTTGTTAAAGAATTCGGTGATGGAGATGCAAAAGCCGTTCAGGTTGGCGGTGCTTCGGGATTCTGTGTACCTCGTAAACGTTTCAGTGAAACACAGATAGGTTATCAGGGCGGTTTAAAAGGTTTTTCTCTGCCGACAGGTGGATCGATGATGATCTTTAACAGCTCACGTTCAATGTACAATGTACTTCACAATTATCTGGAATTCTTTGAAGAAGAATCTTGCGGACAGTGTACACCTTGCCGTGTCGGTTGCCAACAGCTTCTAAAGGGTGTTGAAGCCGTAAAACGCGGTGAGAAGAGCCAGAAGTATCTGAATGACTTATTACGTTTGGCTGAGACAATGAAACTGACAGCAAAATGCGGCCTTGGCCAATCTGTCGGTAATTCATTCTCTTCGATCGTTGAGAACTTCAGAGAAGAAATGATCTATTAATACGAGGTAAAAAATGACAAAAAAAATGATTAAATTAACTATAGACGGGAAAGAAATCAGCGTACCCGAGGGTGCTACTCTTTTGGATGCCGCAAAACAGGAGAAAGTGAAAATACCAACACTTTGTTACCATGAAGATCTCTGTATCGCCGGTAATTGTCGTGTTTGTGTTGTTGAAGTTGAGGGATGGCGCGTACTTCCCGCCTCTTGTGCAACGCCGGCATTGGATGGTATGGTGGTTTATACCAACTCTCCTTTAGTACGTCGTGCCCGTAAAGATGTGCTTGCATTATTGGTTTCCGAACATTCAACACAATGTACAACCTGTTATCGTTCAACGAATTGTGAATTACAGGAACTTGCATCTGAATATAATATTGACAATGAGATCTATATCAATTTGTTGAAAGACAAGAACTTTACGGTTGATAGATCATCATGGGCGATCGAAAAAGACGAAAGTAAATGTATCCGTTGCCAGCGTTGCGTTAGAACATGTGCCGAACTGCAGAAAGTGAATGCACTTGATGTGATAAACAAAGGCGCAGAAATGAAGATCGCAACGTTCTTTGATACCGTTATGAGCGATGTTGTGTGTACAAATTGCGGACAATGTATCAACCGTTGCCCAACAGGTGCTTTGACAGAACGTCGTTATATTGATGAGATCTGGGAAGCCATCGGCGATCCCAAAAAACATGTTGTTGTACAAACTGCTCCGGCTGTCCGTGTTGCTTTGGGTGAAATGCTGGGATACGAACCCGGTGCCCGTGTTACAGGCAAGATGGTAACAGCTTTGAAACATTTGGGTTTTGATTCCGTCCTTGATACGGATTTTTCAGCTGATCTGACCATTATGGAAGAAGCTCATGAATTATTGGATCGCCTCAAACGAAAATTGGTTGACGGCGAAGATATTCCTATTCCGATGATGACATCTTGTTCACCCGGTTGGATCAAATTCATTGAACATATGTATCCGGATTATTTGGGACATTTGTCAACCTGTAAATCACCTCAACAGATGTTTGGTGCTCTTGCAAAAACATATTATGCCAAAAAACGTAAAATTGATCCTAAAAATATCGTTTCCGTATCGGTTATGCCATGTTCCGCCAAGAAATACGAAGCAAAACGTATTGAAATGAACGACAGTGGTATGCAGGATATCGATATGGTTGTTACAACACGCGAATTAGGTCATATGATCCGTCAATCGGGTATTAATTTTAAAGAGATCCCTGATAGCAAATATGATCCTTTCATGGGCGAATCAACCGGTGCTGCCGTTATCTTTGGAGCTACCGGAGGAGTGATGGAAGCTGCACTTCGTACCGCATATGAAGTTATTACCGGTCGTGAAATACCTTTCGATGGTTTAAATGTTACGCCAGTCCGTGGAATGGAAGGCATCAAGGAAGCCGCTGTGAAATTAGAGAACGTTCTTCCCGATTTCTCTTTCCTCGAAGGAATTGAAGTCCGCGTTGCCGTTGCACATGGTTTAACCAATGCGGCACAGATCATGGATGATGTCTCCATCGGCGAATCACCTTACCATTTCATCGAAGTAATGGGATGCCCCGGTGGTTGTATTGGTGGAGGTGGTCAACCTATCCCGACCAACGAAGAGATCCGTAAAAAACGTGCTGAAGCCATCTATACGGAAGATGAGAAAATGACCATTCGTAAATCTCACGAAAATCCCGAAGTTATCCAACTTTACAAGGATTTCCTGGGTAAACCTCTCGGAGAAGTATCTCATCATCTCTTACATACGAAGTATACACGTAGAGAACGTGTCTAGAAACTAGTGACTGGTGACTAGTAACTGGT
>CAZSGO010000211.1:0-3504 GCA_964606395.1 uncultured bacterium | reverse complement strand
GTTACCGGTTACTTCTTTCTGTCTTCCCGCTTCTGATTTCTATCTTGCAAGTAAAGGGAAATTCTTGTAATATCTCACACTAAATTCGGGGTAGTTAATGGATTTTATTTTTGGCTCAGATTGGGGATTATTTTTTGTCTTTACAATTAGTATTATTAGCGTACTCGCGCTGGCTGATTTTTTACTGAAAAAGTTAAATGTTCATCCTCACACAACCCGGCGTTTGGTTCATATCCTGGTAGGATGCCTTGTTTGTTTTGCTCCTTTTATTTTCAAAACTCAATTCCCGGTTCTTTTGGTAGCGTTCATTTTTGGACTTATGAATTTTCTCGCCATCAAGATGAATTTGTTAAAAGGCATTCATGAAACCGATCGTATATCCTACGGAACCGTATATTTTCCCATATCCTTTTTTATACTTGTTTGCTGGTTTTGGCATAAAGACCCCGCTATTTTGCAAACGTCCATGCTGATCATGGCATTTGGAGATCCTATTGCAAGCTGGGTGGGAGAATCGAGAAAAAAACCTCTTCTTTTTACTGTTTTAACGGACAAGAAGTCGCTCCAGGGCTCAACCGCGATGTTTTTGGTCTCTTTTGTTGTTGCCGTTATTGGCATGAAAGTATTCCGTGGCGTATTCGACCAACCCATTACCTGGATCATGGCATTAAGTTTTGGTTTTTTTGCAGCTATCTTTGCTGCCGGGGCGGAAACGATCTCGCACAAAGGCACCGATAACCTTATGGTCCCCATCGGTGCGGGTATCATGCTAGATGCACTTTATAACGGATTACCGGAATTCCAACTTCATCTGATGATTTGGATGGGAATTACGGTTGTTATTGCTTATCTGGCCTATTTAAGCAAAGCTTTAAGCCTTTCAGGGGCGATGGGAGCATGGTTGCTTGGAACGGTGGTGTTCGGATTGGGCGGTGTGGAATGGATGATCCCCGTAATCGTCTTCTTTCTCTTTTCAACCTTGTTGACAAAACTCGGGAAAAAACACAAGAAAAAATTAGAGACGATCTTTGAAAAGACCGGGAAGCGCGATATTTTTCAGGTATTTGCCAATGGAGGTGTTGCAATGATCGCCACCATGTGCTGGCATTTTCTTTCTTCAACCTGGCCAAATCTTGAGATCCTATGGTATTTGATATTTCTTGGCGCTATTGCTGCAGCAACCGCTGATACATGGGGCACGGAAATAGGCGCCTTCAGCAAACATCAACCGGTCAGTATCCTAACCTGGAAACACGTACCTCAGGGTACATCGGGCGGCTTGACCATAATTGGAACTTCAGGAGCACTTGTTGGAGCTTTTTTGATCGCCTTGACGGGAAAACTCTCTTTATATTATTTTGCAGATATTCACATGTCCTGGAAAGCTGTGTTGCTCATCAGTGTTATCGGCCTGATCGGGGCACTTGTTGATTCATTTCTTGGAGCAACCGTACAAGCGCAGTATCAATGCCCCAGCTGTAAAAAAATAACCGAAAAGCAACATCATTGCGATAATGAAAACATCCCTCTTGTCAAAGGGCATCGCGTAATAACAAATGACATTGTAAACCTATCAAATACGGTCGCCGGCGGATTGCTGGGCGGTCTTGCATATTTATTATTATTTTAAGAGGTAGCATGAAAAAAATCATTAAAACCCCTTTTGCCAATATGTATGAAGAAGCGCGCTTTTCATCCCAATTGGTAACACAAGGAACCATGTGGGAGATCACGGAGGTCCTAGACCAAATCGGCGATTGGATACAATTGCGCACACCCGACGGATATAAGGCATGGGCCCAGAATTTTTCAACACTTGACCTAAGTGATGAAATGGAGAAAATGGTAGCTTCTCTTTCAAAAGTCATGATCCATACACCTTTTCTTTCAATATTTGCAACGGCAAATATGGTGTCACCCCGTAAAGCTGTAGCTGCAATGGGTGCCTCTTTCCCTTATCTGAAAAAAGACGGAGATGTGTACGAAGTCCTTATGCCTGACGGTTCTACAGGATACCTTGAACAACCTGCACTCAGCATCAATGATCCACGTGACATTATTTTGTGTTCTGCGGGCAAGCTCTTGGGATGTTCTTATTTTTGGGGTGGCAAAACGGAGAATGGCTGTGATTGCTCAGGTATTACTCAAATGTGTTTTACCATCGCCGGTTTAAAACTCCCGCGTGACGCCTCTCAGCAGATCAAGATCCTAAAAAAACACCCCGTAGAAATGAAAAACGCAAAACCCGGGGACCTGGCCTTTTTTCAAAACGATAAAGGCAATATTACCCATGTGGCTATTATGCGTCGTTCGCCTGAGTTCATCCATTCTTCGGGTGAAGTCAAACTAAACAGCTTCGATCCAAAAGCACCACATTATTCAGAAAAACTGGATCGGATGCTGGAAGGTATCTATTCAATAGA
This sequence comes from uncultured bacterium, assembly GCA_964606395.1. Lineage (GTDB taxonomy): Bacteria > Fidelibacterota > Fidelibacteria > Fidelibacterales > Fidelibacteraceae > M50B103. Next base: position 1,081 of record CAZSGO010000211.1, on the reverse strand, counting down.
TCAGCTTATCGGAAAGGAATAATCATGAGCCGAAAAGTAAGCTTAACAGGCATCAAACCTTCAGGCACTCCCCATATTGGAAATTATTTTGGTGCGATCAAACCCGCAATTGAACTGGCTGAGCATTACGATGCCCGTTATTTTATTGCGGATTATCATGCTGTAAATACGATCAAAGATGCAAAACTATTAAAAGAATTGACTCATAAATTAGCGGCAACCTGGCTGGCATGCGGACTAGATCCGAACACGATGATGTTCTATCGTCAATCGGATGTACCTGAAACATTTGAACTGACCACCATACTGATGGCCTTTACATCCAAAGGCTTAATGAACAGAGCCCACGCCTATAAGGCCTCTGTACAGGAAAACGTCCAAAACGCTAACGATCCGGATGCGGGTATCAATATGGGACTTTATACTTATCCCGTCCTGATGGCCGCGGATATTCTTTTGTTTAACACCAATGTTGTTCCGGTTGGAAAAGATCAAAAACAACACGTAGAGATCGCGGCGGATATAGCTCAGTCCCTAAACCATACCTATGGCAAGGAACTTCTAACGGTTCCCCAGCCGGTCATCAGCGAAACAACTCAGGTTATTGTGGGATTGGACGGCCGAAAAATGAGCAAGAGTTATGACAATGTGGTTCCTTTATTTCTTCCTTCCAAGAAATTCCGCAAGACCATCATGAAGATCGTTACAAATTCTCAGGAAGTCGAAGAACCCAAGGATCCGGACACATCCCATATTTTCAGTTTGTATAAATTATTTGCCACACCCGAAGAACAAGCAGCCGCACGCGAACGTTATCTTGCAGGCGGTATGGGCTGGGGACACGCCAAACAGGAGCTTTTCGAGATCATGGATGCCCATTTCGCGCCCATGCGAGAAAAATACGACGAGCTCATGGAAGATCCCTCCCATATTGATACTATTTTAAAAGAAGGCGCCGAAAAAGCACGCACCATCGCGGCAGCAACGGTTAAAAGATTACGCGCTGCGATCGGTATTGACTGATAGCTGGTAACTGGTAACTGGTAACTGGTAACTGGTAACTGGTAACTGGTAACTGGTA
>CAZSGO010000210.1:0-3513 GCA_964606395.1 uncultured bacterium | reverse complement strand
TAAGAAGACTCGCCATGAAAAAATACACACTAATTTTATTAGTGGTATTATTCAGCATGTTATCTGCGAACGATTTTCGTTTTTATGCCGATTATGCCACTTATTTCGACAATGCAAAATCCTTTGTCGAATTGTATTATATGTTACCCGGTTTTGCCATGTCTCGCCAGGAAGCGCCGAATGGTGATTCCTATGGTAAATTTTTATTGGCAGTGACTATTTATCAAGGTGAAGAAAAGGTTTATGCCAAAACACTTATGGTCGATGATGTTCTTGCGGCTGGGGATACCTTAAAATCTAATGACTTTATCCCTGAGATATTGTCACTTCATCTGCTGCCGGGTACTTACCGGATCATTTCAATGGTAAAAGATATGAATTCAGGGAAACTGTCTCAGCGGGAGAATTCTCTCGAAGTGCGAGCTTATGATATGCTTGATCTGGATATCAGCGATATCGAGATCGCATCTTATGTGGGATATACGGGAAATGTAAATAAGTTTACCAAATTGAATATTTATGATGTGGTACCTCAGGCAAATCCCGAGTTTGATAAATATATGGGCACATTTTATACTTATTTTGAAGTTTATAAGCTAACGCCCGGGGGTAAATACACCTTAAAAAGTTCCATACGTGATCTTGATGATGAGATAGTGCTTGAAAACAAGGAAGTTGAGAGCATTTCTCCGGGAATGTACGATGTAGTGATCGATTATATGGATATTCGTGAGATTCCATCGGGAATATATAATTATCACGTGATCATTCAAGATGAAACATCGGGTGAAATTACTGAGGCCGACAAGCAGATCTATATGATCCAGGAAACGGAAATGGATATTCTGGTCTATGACGAATATGCTATGTTTGATGAAGCCGGATTGGATTCCATCTTTATCATACTCAAGCCGCTTATGACGCAAACAGAGATCAAAAACTTCCGGAATTCCCGGATCGAAGGGAAACGTCACTTGTTTGTTGATTTCTGGAAAAAACGTGACACGGATATGACTACGGTTGTTAATGAATACTATATCGAGATCATGGCCAGAATTCGTTATGCGCAAGAAAATTTTACATATATGCATAAAGGTGCAAGCAGCGACCGGGGGAGAGTCCTGCTGAAATACGGTTATCCGACCGAGATACAACGTTCGGATATTGGCGGCTATACAAAAGATCACGAGATCTGGCTATATGAAGGAATGCGTGGAGATATTCAATTCGTGTTCTGTGATACCCGGGGACGAGGGTATCTCGAATTGATCCACAGCAATATGGAGGGGGAAATTTATAATGCCCAATGGAAGGATGTTCTCACGGCTGGCGCAAAAAGTTACTGATCTTCTAATTTCAATAATAGACTGGCTTTATCCCTCAGAATGCAGCAATTGTGGGAAAAAACCGGATATATCGGCTTTTTTGTGTAAAGAGTGTTATCAAAAGCTACGTTTGTTCAATGATGCTCCGGACTCTATCGCTTATCACAAAGATAATCCCGCAGATAATGTAAATGCCATGTTCTATTTTGATGATATTTTACAGAAACTTATTCACGAAATTAAATATCGCGATGCATCATACATTGCAACTTTTCTGGGACGAAAGGTTGGTGAGTTTTACAAAGGATCTGAATTTGCCCATTGTGATGTTTTAATACCGGTACCTTTATTCTCGGTTCGTAAACGGGAGCGAACGTACAATCAATCCGCTTGTCTGGCAAAAGGAATATCAAAAGAGTGGGGCATACCCTTGAATGAACGATTGGTCAAACGCTGTAAAAATACCAATACCCAAACAAAATTAAATAAAGATGAACGCCAAAAGAATATTAAAGATGCATTTCGCATTAAGAACAAGGCAATATTGCCTCGACATGTCTGCATTATTGACGATGTTTTTACAACGGGTGCAACCACAATGGAAATGGCAAGAACGCTTAAAAAGGCCGGGGTGGCTAAAGTAGATATTTTATGTTTAGCGACACCAGTTCATAAGAAGTAGTAAGTAGTAAGTAGTAAATAGTAGGGAAAGTGTTTTCTCGGCATTTATATCTAAGTGACCGATGCCCTATCTTAAAGCAAACACAATATACGATCAAACATTATGAATTAATGTTGTTCAATTAATATTTGAAACGGAAAAAATTAATTAAATATCTTTTTGCTGGGAATGATAGCCCAGCAGATCAGGTAGACGAGCGTAGCCGGGAAAACAGCTGAAAAGATCGTTATAAATACGTAGAGGACCCGAACAAGCGTTACATCAATGTTGAAGTAATCTGCAATGCCCGCCATAACACCACCGATCATGGCATTGTCAATAGAACGATAAAGTTTTTTATTTGTCATTTTATCCTCATCAATAATGAAAAAGATACGATAAATCCGAGTTGATGTCAAGATGTGAAAAATATTTGATTCCATGAATTTTAACTTCAATATAAAGATAATATGATGATGATGGCGAAAACAAATTTATCATAATAGATTTTGAATTTTAGGAATATCAAGATATCTTTAAAATAGAATGTTTCGATGAATAAGTAAGTGTGAAAATTAATGAATCGCTGAATTATACCTTAAGGAGGAAAATTATGCGAAGATCTACTGCTGTTTTAATGATGGTGATGGTACTTTTTATGGGCGTTTCGTGCACAAATACCCACATTACAAATTTAGAAGGAACATGGTCGGCAGATCAGGAGCTTATTGCAGAAAAACATGGTTGGGTTGAGAAGAGCATCCCTGATTTTTTTACTGTTACAGAACAAAGAGGACATGTTTTTAAGGCTTATAAAACATATACCCATGAATTAGATAAGAAAGTTTACAAAGAAATGTTAACAGGCAGTATTTCCGAGAGTGGTCACATCGTTATGGTTGAGCACGAAGAAGGGCTTATTGTGGGCCAACTTAAAAATAAAGACACCATGATATTACAATATGTTGAAAACATTAATAACGGTGAAAATCCAATGGCAATTTACATCACGTTAAAAAGAAATAAATAATAACTTTTATGGTGATTACCCTCTATCTGAAACAGATATTTCGTAAAATTGTCAGGTAAAATTAAAACCCCGAATTGCTTCGGGGTTTTCTTTTTGCTCCGGAGATAGGATTCGAACCTACAACCTAGTGGTTAACAGCCACCCGCTCTACCGTTGAGCCACTCCGGAATATTCCAAAGGAATCCCTTTGGACAAAAAGCCAGCTAATTTAGTCAGAAAACACACCTCAGTCAATAAAAAAATGAAAAGCTTATTTCTTATCTTCAAATCTGTTGTGTGACCCACGTCACATTTGGAAAAATCAACTTGAAAAAGGGTGTCGCATATTATATTTTTCAACAGCGAAACACCTATAATAAGGAGGAATTATGGGATTTAACCGATCCGAAACTGGGATGTGGATAATATCCGAAATAAGTTCTCTCTTATTTCTTTTGCATCCTCCATAATAAAGCTCAGTATCAAAAAATATTAAACGTTAAAAATTAAACATTAAA
>CAZSGO010000209.1:0-3559 GCA_964606395.1 uncultured bacterium | reverse complement strand
TCTGTCATGCTTTCTCCTTTGACTTTTTCGCTGCTGTTTCTCTTACCCGAATTTTACCAACCTTGATCCACTGTACCAAAGGAATATTCGCAGGACAAATAAAGGAACAAGAACCGCATTCAATGCAATTCATAATACCAAATTCATCTAATTTTTCAACTTCTTTTGCTTGAGAAAATTTCGATAAACGTAGCGGCATTAGGTTCATGGGACAAATATGGACACAAGCACCACAGCGAATGCAGGGAAATGTAGTGATCTCTTCAACCAGTTCACCGGTAACGGCTACAATACCGCTGCTACCTTTAACGACAGGCGATTCAAGGTGATATTGGGTCATGCCCATCATAGGGCCACCCATAAAGATCCGATGAACATCATCTTTAACATTCCCGCAGGCATCAAACAGATTTTTGAACGGGGTTCCCAGGCGTGCCATTAGATTTTTCGGTTCATTCACACCGTCGCCCGTTACCGTAACCACTCGCCTAACCAAAGGTTTGGCTTCCGTTACAGCTTCTGCAACTGCATATGCCGTAGCAACATTATTAACGACTACGCCCACATCCATCGGAAGCTTGCCATAGGGTACCTTACGTCTCAATACTGAATAGATCAGCATCTTTTCAGCGCCCTGAGGGTATTTTACTTTTAATGGAACAACCGTGAAAGGATAGCCAAGTTCAACAACACGCTTTTGCATCTGTGCAATGGCTTCAGGTTTGTTGTTTTCAATACCGATATATCCCTTTTTAACATCCAAAATATGCATCATGATCGCCATACCAAGAAGAACTTTATCAGTCTGTTCAACCATTAAACGATCGTCGGATGTTAAATAGGGTTCACATTCCACGCCATTCAGAATGAATGAATCTATGGCCTTATCTTCGGGGGGATTTAATTTTACATGAGTTGGAAAAGTCGCACCGCCTAGTCCGACAATTCCGGCATTGCGGATGGTATCCAGCAATTTTTCTTTCGGGGCCCATTTCCAATCATCAATTTTCTCAAGAAGTTCCCATTCCTCCTCGCCTTCGCGCTTGATATGGATCATCGTTGCACGCATACCGAGGGGGTGGTAATATTTTTCTATGTCCATCACAACACCGGTAATGCTCGAATGAACAGGTGCCGAAACATATGAACCGGTATTGGCAATGATCTGGCCTGTTTTAACCTTATCACCTTTTTTAACCAAGGGCTCGCATGTAGCGCCGATATGCTGTTGCAACGGGATGTAAACGTCATCCGGCAACGGCAAGATCTCTATGGCCTTGTCATGACTGAAATACTTGTAATCTTCCGGGTGAAGACCTTTTTTAAATGTCGATAGCTTCAATGTATATCTCCCATTGAAATTCGGTAAAATTTTGCCTAGTTAACAATGCGTAAATATAGCGAAAATGCACTTGAATTCCATTGAGTTTTTGAAGAATTTTATTAATTATGAGGAAAGAATTACCTTTTATATGCGGTAAAATAAGTTCACTAATAATTTATGAACCAAAAGAAAACGGGCTCGAATATTCGAGCCCGCACTTATATTTGATTTTCTCTTTTATTTAAGTAATGTCATCCTGTTGACAGCAACATTGTTACCGGCCGTGATCTTATAGAAATACACGCCCGAACTTAAAAATGAAGCATCGAAATTTAAATTCCATGAGCCGGCTTCAAAATGTCTGTCCGCTATAACAGCCACTTGCTGGCCACGTGTATTAAAGATCTCGATCCTGACCTGATCGCTTATTGGCAGATCAAAGCGCAGGGTTGTTACGGGATTGAATGGATTTGGGTAATTGGGAAAAACCGTAAAGCTTTCCGGAATGTCTGTAATTGAAGAATTGCTGACATTCAAATTAAAATATGTGGTATCAGCCAACTCGCCCACTCCATTGTCGGTAACAATGACCATGATATTACTAAGCCCGGTATAATCTGTACTAGATTTTAATTTGAATTTTCCGGCCGGCGAGGAATATGTTGTCACCGCAATAACAGAAGTATCGGGTATAACAGTCATACTTAAAACATCCAATGAATCGGGATCACTGTAGCTTGCGTAACAATACACATAGCCACCTACCGCCATAGAAGTATCGGACAAACTTTCAATAACCGGAGGATGGTTTTCGGGATAGCAACCCTCAATTTTAGTTGCCATTCGAAGTTGATCAACGTATACCGTCACCGGTGCTTCAGGATCTTCTGTTCCCGGAGCAAATTGTATCGATTCAAAACCATATGATGTACCATCCATGATACCGTTGGTCAAGCCGCCCCATTCACCTAATTGAGAAGGATCATGAAGATCCCATTCTACGAGTTTCCAGCCATTCCAATCCATAGTATACCAGGTTGATACTTCATAAGTGTTTGAACTTCCGTCTTCTCTTATGCTAAATCTAAATTTGGTGCCGCTTCCGTCGCCGAATATATAAGCCTGTAAGACTGACATCGATGCATCAAAGGTTGTATTCAGATACAGATCTCTTGCATGGATCCGCGCGAACCAAGTGGGTGATGTCGGAACACAAACGATCTTTAAGGCTTTTGAGTCTCCCGTTCCGGAAACTCTATTGGTCGATTGAATTGTGGTGGTTGAAGCTGTTCCGTTCAATCCTGATGTTGAACCACTGCTGGTAGGACCCCACCAACTGTAGGTGCCCGTAAAATTATCGATCATCTTACGGTTTACATACATAGAACTATCAGTTGTAAAACTGATACTCTGGCTCTCCATTGCATTACCGGCAGTATCGGTAATACCGGCCAATAACTCCAGAGTTACCACATCATTCGACGGATAGTATGAATTCGGTTTAACATTTACATAGCTTCGATCATCTTCACCGATAAACGCTGTATATGAGGGGGTAATGCCGGTGTTTCCATAATAGAATTTCAGTCTGTTAGTCAGAGTACTATGATCTAAACGTTCATTAAATATCAATGTAACCGGAAGATCGGTATCTATGTCAAAATCTTCATTCGCCGGATAAGTGTATGAAACAATTGGCGGTTCTTCATCAGCGCCGGAAATTGTAAATGAGAATGAATAAGCGTCGCCACCCGTTCCGTCTTTATTTCCGTCAAGTTGAAGTTCTATTTGATCAGTGGTCTGCCCACCGAAAGTAAGCGTATAAGTTGTATTGAATTCCCATGAAGCTGAGATATTCAGGATCAGATGATCGTCTTTTACCCACGTAGGATTATCCCACTGCATGCTAAGATTTGCGGGTGTAGGACTTATCGTCAAATGTTCCGTTATGCTCGCCGCGTCCATGTTTTTATTAAATTCCACTCTTACAACTTGGTTGTTGGGAACTTCCGTTGCATTTGCAGCGGGATCATGAGCTGTGACCTGGGGAGGCAGAATGGGAAGATTATCTGTATTGACAACCGCAGACAATGCCGATTCTATCCAATATCGGCTACACATTGATGCTGCATAATAATATTTTGTGTTGGTCAATTGCAGACCGTCAAAATTCACATCATAGGTAAAAGCACTATCCGCATAAACGATTTTAACGATCTCACTGCTATCAACATC
>CAZSGO010000208.1:0-3567 GCA_964606395.1 uncultured bacterium | reverse complement strand
TTCATTATTATATGAGCAATTTCTCTTTTGTGTTGGATGTTGAGATCGTGTTTAAAACACTATTCTTAAAGAAAAATTGAACTAAATATTTATAGGTAAACTATTGTGAAAAAACACGTCATGCTATTGTTGGCATTATTATTTTTTTCCTGTGGGACTTCAGATAAATCGAGTAACCCGATAAACGGCATTATGATCGATTGCTCGCGCCTTCTTGAAAAACATGAATATTATTATCAATTGATCGATTTTATGGCAGATTGGGATATGAACACCCTGCTACTGCATTTTTCCGACGACCATGGCTTGGCGATTCAACTACCGGGATTTGAAAAGCTTGCCTATCCAAAAGCCTTTACGACCGATGAAATAAAAAGCTTTGTTGCCTATGCAAACGAGCGAAATATTGATGTTATTCCGGAACTCGAAGTTTTTGGCCATACGCGATATATCACCGACCATCCCGATTATAAGCATTTATATTTTGGAGATAAACCCAATAATATTTCCTTTAATGCACTTGATCCGCTTAACCCGGAAACTCTTTCTCTGATGAAAATGATGATCAAGGAAGTTGCGGATCTTTTTCCCTCGACATACTTTCATTTGGGATGTGACGAAGTAAATTTAAAAGGACTCAACACTGCCACCGGGTTGAATGAAGCGGTAGTCTGGACCGATTACGTAAATAAGATGATCGAAATTGTAAAAGATCTGGGCAAGGTACCCATGATCTGGAGCGACCATATTCAAAAAAATGAAGAAATAGCGAAATTACTAAATAAAGATATCGTTTTAATGGAATGGAATTACGATCCCGATTACATGCCAACGAAACTCCCGGCACTTATGGATCTGGGTTACAAAAACATTATCATGTGCCCGTCTGTCTCATGCTGGCGAAGTCGTGTTATTCCAAGTAAACCCCAATTGAAAAACGTTGATGGTCACGCGGCAGCCGTAAGAAGCGGAAACGCGGAAGGTCTGATAAATACAGTCTGGCTGCCCATGCGCTATTTGCAGCAGTCCATGTGGTACGGAATGGCCTATAGTGCTTATCTTGTCAATAGCAACAAACCCATGAACTTTATAAAATTCCACAAATTGTTTTCACTTAAAACTTTTGGACTCCCCTTAAGTGATGAAATGAATTCTTTTTTAAATAACTGGACCGAACTTCATCTTGATCGGCGTATCTACTCGGCTATTGCAAATAATAATTATGACATACTGAATGACCCGGAAAGAATCCTTGAGCTTAAGAAAGTAAAATCTTTATCTGCCAATGTGATCAATAATCGACTTGATCTTGTGCCCCAAAAGAATCCTGATGTATTAGAGTCTATGTATTTATCTGCCGAGATCATGTATGTATTAAGCGAAGGTCTGTTGCTTATTGCAGAAAAAGATGATTCTCCTATTAGGGCAGACAAGTGGAAAACGACAATTCAATCTGTTATTACGCGAGCCGAAACAGAGTGGGATCAGGGCCGTTTTCCCGATGATCCCGCCAAATATGAAGCGAAATTTACCAACCAGGAAAATTCGCATTTGTTGATCGTATTAAGAAAATTACGCGATCATGACCTAGTAAAAAACCAATCACCATAAAAAAGGGCTCAATTTATTGAGCCCAAACGATTATTTATACTTTAAGCAATTGTCATTTGTCAATTGCTTTTTATTCTACCACCCCAATAAATATGCAAAAACCAGCGGTGCTACAATAGTTGCATCAGATTCAATAATAAATTTTGGTGTATGAATATCGAGTTTGCCCCAAGTGATCTTTTCGTTGGGAACTGCACCCGAGTAGGAACCGTAACTTGTGGTTGAATCTGAGATCTGACAGAAGTAGCTCCAGAATGGCGTGTCGGTTCTCTCAAGATCCTGATACAACATCGGTACAACACAAATTGGAAAATCTCCGGATATGCCATAAGGCCACAATCCCGATCGGGAAATCACCGGCAATTCCTCCGCCGATCTGAAAGAAACCGATCCCGTTATTCTTTGTGTTTTTCGTATACCAATCCGCCAACCAGGTCATGTATTCAATACCGGATTTCATGGTTGAGGGTTTAAGTTCTCCTTTGATGCAATAAGAAGCAAAAATATTACCCATGGTTGAATCTTCCCATCCCGGTACAACAATAGGCAAATTCTTTTCGGCTGCTGCCAGCATCCAACTATTCTTGGGATCTATTTCATAATATTGTTCCAATACGCCGGACAGAAGCATTTTATACATATACTCGTGGGGAAAATAACGTTCATTATTTGTTTCTGCGTCTTTCCATATCTTATAAATATGCGATTGAAGACGACGGAAAGCTTCTTCTTCCGGAATACAGGTATCGGTTACACGGTTTAACCCGCCTTCCATGAGATCCCATTCTTGCTGAGGCGTCAGATCACGATACTCGGGTACACGCTTATAATGTGAGTGTGCCACCAAATTCATGATGTCTTCTTCAAGGTTTGCTCCGGTGCAAGTTATGATCTGAACCTTATCTTGGCGAATCATTTCCGCTAAAGATTTTCCCAATTCTGCCGTGCTCATCGCGCCTGCAAGTGTGATCATCATTTTATTGCCGTCATTCAATTGCTTTTCATAGGCAGCAGCGGCGTCAACCAATGTCGCTGAATTAAAATGCTTATAATGCTCAATGATAAAATTTGAGATAGGACCTTTGTTGCTCATATTATTTCTCGCTGTATTTGAATTTATAGGATAACATTTTGTAATAAAGCTTTGCGGCTAAAAATTCCGGGGCTTTATTGTCTTTGACCGGGGCCAGTTCAACCAAGTCAAACCCCATTACATTTTTGGTTTTAAAGATCTCTTTTAAAAAAGCCAAAACCGGATACCAGTCTAAGCCACCCGGTTCCGGTGTACCGGTTGCCGGCATGATCGATGGATCAAAGACATCAAGATCAATAGTGATATATACTTTATTAGACATTTTCTCAACAGCGGTTTTGATCCATTCTTTGTGTCCGACTATATCTTTGGCAAAAAAGCAGTTTTCTTTTTTCATGTATTGTTTTTCGGACACGTCCATACTGCGGATACCCACTTGGATCACATTTGCTTGCTCATTTGCATCATGTAGGGCACAAGCATGATTATAGGGCGAACCCATATAGTCTTTTCTCAGGTCGGCATGTGCGTCCAGCTGAACAATGGTCAAGTCGGGATATTGCTCATACATTGCCTTCATAATGCCAATGCTGATGGAATGCTCACCACCAAAAAATGTTAAAAGTTTATTTGTTTTTAAAAGCTCTTTTGTACTGTGATATACGCTATGAAAAACAGCTTCCGGGGATGTGCTCTCGGTGATCGCGGGTAAAATGTGAACACCTTTTTTATAGACCTCGGTGTCTGTTTCGATATCATAAAGTTCCATGTTCTCAGACGCTTCTATAAAGGCATTAAAACCATTATCCGCACCCTTGCCCCATGTGCTGGTTCCATCATAGGGAATGGATTGCAATAAAACTTCAGCATTTTTATAGTCCGCGTATTTGTCTTCAATTCCGGCAAAGGTTTTCATCTTATTT
>CAZSGO010000207.1:0-3568 GCA_964606395.1 uncultured bacterium | reverse complement strand
TTGGTCACCAAAGACGGTGTTACTGTTGCAAAAGAGATAGAACTTGAAGATAAAATTGAGAATATGGGCGCTCAAATGGTCAAGGAAGTTGCTTCCAAAACATCGGATATTGCCGGTGATGGAACAACAACGGCCACAGTTCTGGCACAAGCTATCGTTACCGAAGGTATCAAGAATGTTACCGCCGGTGCAAATCCCATGGAATTGAAACGCGGTATTGATATTGCCGTAGCAGCAGTTCTTGATGAACTGACAGCCATGAGCAAAAAAGTTAACGATTCAAAAGAGATGATCGCTCAGGTCGGTACGATCTCTGCAAACAACCAGGTTGTTCGTATGATCAAAACAGGCCTGGAAAAAGAAGAGATCATTGAAGTGCCTATTGGTGAGATCATTGCCGAAGCGATGGAAAAAGTTGGGACCGACGGTGTTATCACAGTTGAAGAAGCCAAGAGTGCTTTAACTTCATTGGACCTTGTAGAAGGTATGCAGTTTGACCGCGGTTATCTTTCACCTTACTTTGTAACAGATACAGAATCAATGGAAGCACTGCTTGAAGATCCTTTTATTTTGATCCATGATAAGAAGATCGCTTCCATGAAAGACCTACTTCCCATTCTTGAGAAAACAACTCAAATGGGTCGTGGACTTCTCATTATTGCCGAAGATGTTGAGGGTGAAGCGCTGGCAACACTTGTTGTTAACCGTTTGCGCGGAACATTAAAAGTTGTTGCGGTTAAAGCTCCCGGTTTTGGCGATCGCCGCAAAGCGATGCTTGAAGATATTGCCATTCTAACCGGCGGTGCCGTAATTTCTGAAGAACAAGGATACAAACTTGAGAATGCAACACTTGATCAACTGGGTCAGGCAGTCCGGGTTAATATCGATAAAGATAATACCACTATAGTCAATGGTGCCGGCGACCCTGTTGCGATCAAAAGCCGCGTAAATGAAATTCGCGCACAGATCGAAAACACATCGTCAGATTATGACCGCGAAAAATTACAGGAACGCCTTGCTAAATTAGCCGGTGGCGTTGCGGTATTGAATATTGGCGCGGCAACCGAAGTTGAAATGAAAGAAAAGAAAGCCCTCGTAGAAGATGCGCTTCACGCAACCCGCGCTGCCACAGAAGAAGGTATCGTACCCGGTGGTGGTGTTGCACTTTTACGTGCCGCTAAGGTTCTTGATAAAGTGGAAAAAAGTGTTGAAGGTGATGAAAAAGTGGGTGTTGATATTGTAAAACGCGCTCTTTTATATCCGATCCGCCAGATCGTAGCGAATGCCGGTCTTGAACCCGCTATCGTGATCAAAGAAGTTTCAGACCATAAAGGCGATTATGGCTTTGATGCCCGTAAAGAAGTTTACGGCTCAATGTTCGAATTCGGTATTGTCGATCCTACAAAAGTGTCTCGTGCCGCAATTCAAAACGCCGCATCGATCGCAAGTCTATTGCTGACAACCGAAGCGGTCATCTGCGACCTTCCTGAAGATAAACCCGAAATGCCTCCGATGCCAGGTGGCATGGGCGGTGGTATGGGCGGTGGCATGGGCGGAATGTACTAAAATACATCACAAACGTGCTTTATATACAAAACCCTTCCTATGAAAATAGGGAGGGTTTTTATATCTGGTCGAAAAGTTGATAAGTCGATATGTCGATGAATTGAACAAGATAAAAACATTTGATAGTAGAAACATGATCAAGGTAACGGTGAGTAGGCAACGTGTTACCTGTGTTCTGACAATAGCCCGTCAATTACTCACCACACTCCACACTTCAAACAACATTTAAATTTCTTTATTCCCCGCCGATAATATGTTATTTTATTAAGATGATGTTAAAAAAGATACTCAAGACTATTTTGGTTTTTTCAATCCTTTCCCTTGCGATCTGTATGGGAGAATCTGTCGATGACTTTGATAAAAAGATCGATCAGGGCAATAATCGTTTGAAAGAACTTGAGAGACAGTTAACCTCTTTACGTCAAAATGTTAAAAAATATCAACAGCAAGAGCAGGGATTGCTCCGTGAAATGGACAATGTTAAACGACAGATCTCATTGACCAATGAGAAGATCCGGATACAAAAACGCGAACTGGAATTGCGAAAAGCCAAAAAACGGCAATTGCAACGCGATTACCAAAATGCGCAGCAAAAAAGTGAAGAGTTGATAGTAAGATATAAAAAGAGGGTAGTTCACGCTTATAAATTAAAGCCGGATCGCCAGCTGGATTTATTTATCGATGCTTCTTCGGCGCGTGAATTCTATTATAGGATCAAATATATTTCCGCCGTGAATGAAGCCGACCGAAAACTATATAAAGAGATCATTGACAACATTAATTTTATTGATACCCGTAATGCCCAGATAGATAGAGAGACAAGAGCGATAGCAAAAAGTGTAATAGATCTGGAGAACGAGGAAGCAAATCTTCGCGAATTAAAAGAAGAAAATGAATTAAAGTATAGAAAAATTCATGCAGATAAATCTCTTATTGCAGAACAGATCACTGAAAAAGAAAATTCAATTAAAGAGATCCAGAATTTGATCAATAAGACCCAAAAAGACAAAAAAGCTTATTTGATCCGCTTGGAAGAAGAACGTAAGAAACGCGAGGTTGTCGGACTGCCCTTTGGTCAGAAAAAGGGAAAATTGCCTTGGCCGACCGCCGGAAAGATAGTCAGCAATTTTGGGAAACAAACACACCCCGTTTTGGGTACAATAACGGAAAATTCGGGCATAGATATTTCAACAGCCGCCGGTTCTGCCGTTAGAGCTGTCAGTGACGGAATGGTCGTGACCATTACCTGGCTTCGTGGATTCGGGAACACCATTATTGTTTTGCACGACGATAATTACTATACGGTTTATTCGCATGTTGACAATATTGATGTCGTTCAGGATGAGTATGTTGATGCGGGTCAGCAATTGGCCACAGCCAGTTCCGATGGATCAGTGAACGGAACCCGGATGCATTTTGAATTGTGGCACGAGCAGGAAAAAATAAATCCAAGCTATTGGTTGAGAAAATAAAGGAAAAGCATGCAAAAGAAACGTCAGCTGAAAAAACTCTTTAGTTCATTATTCAATGAAGATTGCATCTCGTTTCAAGAAATGCCGCGTTCGGGTTCCTACAGGGAATATTATCGTCTTAAAGGAGAGTCCGGAAAAACCGTGATAGGTGTTTTTAATGAAGACAGAAAAGAAAATATTGCCTTCCTTTCGTTTTGCCGTCATTTTCGTGCCCATGGCCTTTCCGTTCCGGAAATAGTTGCTGAGGATCTGGATAATAATATCTACCTCCAAGAAGATCTTGGCGATACCACTCTTTATGCTTATTTGACGGAAGTTTATAAACACGGTATTTTCCCCCAGGCTTTAATTGAGTTGTATAAAAATATTCTTGAAGAATTACCGAAATTTCAGTTACTAGCGGGAAAAACGCTGGATTTTAATAAATGTTATCCCCGTTATCGTTTTGATCGTCAATCCATCATGTGGGATCTCAATTATTTTAAATATTATTTTTTAAAATTGGCAAAAATACCTTTTGATGAACAAGA
>CAZSGO010000206.1:0-3594 GCA_964606395.1 uncultured bacterium | reverse complement strand
TTGATCCTTAAAAATTATTGCCACCTCCCGGGTGGCTTTTTTCTAAATAAAATGTGTTCTGTTGCGAGTTTTGTCTCTTCCCTCTTGGTATGCTAGAAAATATTACCTGAAAAAAACTTACTCAGAATTATGCTTAATAATTTTTAGATATTATGGCTTATGCATTAGTATTTATTTGTATTTTTCGACCAGCCAGCACTACTCCTACGCTAATGCTTCAGAGCATCGAGCTGGTAGGTCTTAGGAATAAGAATGCAACCCACTCAACAGCCAAGTCACACCAAAGTAGGTGAACAAAACGGTCAATGCGGTAATGACAACTATAAGAGCCTGTGCTTTTTCATCATGTCTGTGAAAATACAATGAGAGAACAAGTATATTGATCAAAGCCCATGTTTCTTTAGGATCCCATGACCAGAAGTTTCCCCAGCTTATTTGTCCCCATATGGCGCCTGTAACCATACCGATAGACATAAAGATCATGGTAAGTGATATATCCATATCCATTTGTTTATCATAGGCAAAAACATTCTTTCGACTGAATAAGCGGATGATCGCCAATATCAGTCCGCTAAAAAGAGTCACATAAGAAAACATGTAAGCCGGCACATGAATATACATCCAAACACTGTTTAACGCGGGCATAACCGGTTGAATGGCTCTGGTTTCCGGTGACAATAACACAAGGACAAGAGTAAAGAGCAAGACAACCAGTTTTTGTAGATTAATGACATGTATACCGGCTGAGCGTTGAAAAAACAGGAATTTTACCTGCATTAAAAAAGAGAGTAAAAGTAGAGATTCATAAACGTTGGTAAAAGGCGGATGATGTGCCATAACGGAGCGAATGATCAAAATAGCCAAATGCAGCGAAAAGCCAACATAAAGCGCAATAAGCGATTTACCCCGTTGCTTAAACAAACCAAGGGTCAGAGAGACGGCATAAATTGCTACGAGAATAAGAAGTAAAATATATTCCATTATTTTCTCCTTATTCTAACGCTTATGAGCAGTAGGATGTACATGATTGCGGTTATCAATAGATAAACGTGTCCTTTTACTTCTACATACTCCAGAACAGTTCCCATTTCGGGAAGTCCGGGCGTTATTTTTATGATTGTATTTAAAAATGTCATTTCCTTTTCAATGGGTAAATAGAAAAGGATATCGTTGTACGAAATAGCCGCGCGCTGTAAATGGGGATCATATTCCAGAAATTGCAGATCCATACCATTCAATTTACCATATTGACCCTCGAACAATCTGAGACTGTCATCCGAGTAAAAGTTAAATGGTGTTAAATTTCGATACGAGGACTGATATAAACGGATCTTTTTATATTTGAACGGATGGTTGACCGTAACCGAGATCGTATCACGATGATCGACCAGTATTTTACTTTCATAATGTACTGCCGTAGCGGTACCGCTCTCATGCGTGATCGTAAATTCAAGCAATTCGATATCAAGCGTATCGTTTTCAGTCTGCAATACATAGCTGCCGCCTTTACCCAAAGCCAATGGATAGCGGTCATTCTGGGATTTTACGAGTACAACGATAATGATCAGCAAGGCCAATAATAAATGAAGCGCCTTTTTCAAAGCGGTCGGGACAAATATAGCCGAAAGCAATGTTAACGCCGCATAGAGCAAATAGACAAGAGTATAACCCAGAGAAGTGAGCAGCGCCGGAGAAAGTATACTTGCCGCTGACAACATCAACAAAATTGTAAAAGTGAGGATCCAGTATAGAGTTTTTAGTATTTTTACCATTGTGATGTTAATTCTACCAGCACTTTATCGGCCATTTTATCTTTTAATAGTTCAAGCGCGGACTCTCTTGTAACCTGTTCATCTGAAGAAAGCGTATTATTATAACTGTCGCTGTAATAAATTACGTATTCGCTTAGTGCTTTTTTCATGATGTCAGTTTCATTCAGGGCATCATACCAACGAAAATCCATATTCAATGTTAATTTATACTCTTTTACAACCTCAGTTTCATCATAAGAAAATACCCCATCACTAATATTTGTAAACCCGGTATAAATAATGGAATTTGCAACAGAAACGTCACTGAGGGGCAAAAGGTTATCCAGTTGCATTTTATTTATCAAAAGAGTTGTAAAATCCTGGCCGAGATTAAATTCAGCCGTATTGTTGCCGGTTTCATTTATAGCAACGCTTTTAATGTGCGGCGGTATGGTCCCGGGCCGCGTGGAATACATCCAAATGCAGCTCGTCAGCAAGAACATGATGAGCAATGCACCAATAATATATGCTTTGTTTTTCATTTTATATCTCCAATTCAATACCGACCGGGCAATGGTCAGAACCCATAACCTGGTCAAGAATAAATGCATCTTTTACATTCTCTTTCAGCTCGGGACTGACATAAAAGTAATCTATGCGCCATCCCACGTTATTAACACGTGCATTTGCACGATACGACCACCAGGAATAGCGATCTTTCTCATCGGGGTATATCAGTCTAAATGTATCAATGTATCCCGCCTCTTCAAAGCGGTCCATCCAAGCACGTTCTATAGGCAGAAATCCCGAGGTTTGTTCATTTTGTTTGGGTCTGGCAAGATCAATGGGATGATGTGCCGTATTGTAATCTCCACATATCACAAGACCTTTTCCACGTTCTTTTCTGATCTTTTCAAAATATTCAAGACAGAAATCATAGAAATCCAATTTAAATTGCAAGCGGATCTCGTCTTTTTGTCCATTGGGAAAATAAATATTAAAGAAAATAAATTTATCGAATTCCAGCATGATCACACGACCTTCGGTCTCATTCCGGCCAAACGTAAAACCCGTCTCGATCTTCTGAGGTTGGATCTTTGTATAGACCCCTACTCCGCTGTACCCTTTTCGCTCGGCTGAATAAAAGTAGCTCTCATAACCGGAAAGATCCGTATGCTCTGAGGTTAATTGGTCCTCCTGGATCTTGGTTTCTTGAATACCCAAAATATCGGGATTCATTTCTTGCAAAATATTTGCAAATCCTTTTTTTGCGATCGCTCGCAAACCATTTACATTCCAGGATAGCAATTTCATAAGATCTCCGTGAAAAATATTTTATCGTGCGAAAATAACAATTTATTAATGATTGGCAAAGCATAAAACAATTGACAAGGGACAATTGATCCCGCTTCGTACCGTCGGTTTGGGCAACGCAGGAAAGGCAAAGGCTAAATAATTGATATTATTCAACCACTCTGTGCTTGGAATTTGTTTGAAAGTTTAAACCCCGGGGTCAAATTTATAATATTAAAATTGAATTGACCGCATAGCGGTCAAATATAGTAGAAATATCGCTTTATTTAGAAAAGAACCACGTCGTGGTTCAATATAATTCCGTGTTCGATATTCCACATTCAAAAAGATATTTCTTCAGTTATAAATCCTGTTCATCCCGTTATCCTGCCTGCCCTTCCGAAGCTCGCAGAGCGCAGGAGGGTCTAAAACATCTTGTCAAAATAAAAAACCTTCCATAAGGGAAGGTTTAAATCTGATATGCTAAAAAAATATTATGCTTTTACAATACGATCGGATTTAATGCATTGGGTACATACTCTTACCCGTT
>CAZSGO010000205.1:0-3620 GCA_964606395.1 uncultured bacterium | reverse complement strand
TTTGACCGGTTTGATATGTATGATTTAATACTCCGAATAATCCGGTTTCAACTTCGAAATATACTTTTACAGGACTCTCGGTACGATTTATTAATGACTCCTGGCCTGCAAAGACCGAGCCAAAAGCAAGCATCATTATTAAGATGCCACCTATTGTTTTTTTCATTATATCCTCACTATGATTCAAATTAATATATACTTAGACCTAGAGTAAAGCTCGAGGTTGATAACACATTTGATGTGTAAGCTTCTCTCGGTTCACTCCAAGTACGTTCTACATATTCTGATTCACCTTTAGCGGTTCCACCCAAAAAGCGAAGGTTAGTAAAAACATCTACACCTTTTGTAAGCGGATAACCGGCTCGAAGTGAAGCGTCCAGAATAGACCCTTCAAATGTAAAACTTGCTCCATTGATGATGGCCGATGAAGCATAAAGGCCGGTGGCGTCCAGAGATAGATACAAGCCACTGTTAAAATTATACCTTGCATAAAGCTGAAAGGCCGGTACCGGTCCAACGTTCTGGCTGACGGTCATCTGCCCTCCACTCACTTCTTTAAAAACTATTGAAGCGTTTCGAGCCTGCAGGGCAAGGCCACCCGCCAACTGAAGCTTTTCGTTATTTACGAAAAAATAGGAATAGGTGAATCGATAGAAAGGAAATCCGTATTTGATATCCATCGGCGTCCCTTCGGCAAAAAGAACACTGTCGATCATCACATCATCACGGAATGTTACATTGGTCTCAACCGTTAAAGGCTGATACAACAAACCGATCTTATGCTTATCTTTAATGGTTAATCCCGCTACATAACGATCAAACGGGAACAGGATATCCTGTCCACCCTGAGCGACGAAATCAAAATTCGTTGCACCTTCGTCGGTTCTTCCGGATTGGTAGGTATGATTAAGGACTCCAACAAGTCCGGTCTCTACTTCAAAATATATCTTTACCGGACTATCTTCTTTATTGATCAAAGACATATCATCCGCAGCCATTGCAAATATGGCCATTGTTGCGATTGTAAGTATTGCGATGCGTTTTTTCATTATTCTCTCCTTTTAGAGTTTTCAATTAACATCACTTATCAAAACAAAGATAGTATATAATAAAGAAAAAAGCAATAATATTTGCACATTTCGCCAAATAACATAATATTTTAACGTTTATGTCGATATCTAAAAATCTTGTGTTTAATAAGAGTCGCACGTAAATTGACATAATAGATATATTTACATGTGTTTGACCTGGGGAGGTATGCAATGAAGTATACGATATTAGTACTTTCAGTCCTGATCTTGTTTTCATGTTCAGGACAACATTTTCCAAAAAAGGACCTTGAGTTCTATGAGATCGACGGGAAAGTAAACCACCTCACGATCCGCCACTACAAAGCGATTGAGAAAGATGGCGAGATCCTCAAGGGTGATGCTAACCGTGATGGCGAAGATGACCAAACCCTTACCTTCAACAAACAGGGTTACGTTATTCAAGCCTATTTTTACGGGGAAGCAGACAGTCTGGATTCCAAATTGATCCGAGATCACGACAAAAACTTTCATTGCCTTGGAGAAAAAGGATATAATGCCGATGGCGAACGATTATTTGAATGGATCTGGTTATATGACGACAAGGGAAATAATATTGAACGGGCTAAAGTACAACAAGACAGTTCTTTATTTACATCCTGGTTTCTTTATTATGATAACAATGGAGAGTTGATCGCGCGTACCGTTTATCGCAATCCCGAAAGTGGTTTGTTTGATTCGCTTCGCTGGATCCTGGATGATAAAAATCGTCAGATCGAGGAATGGAACTACGGTTATTATGGATTATATGGTTTTAACAAAGTGGAATATATCGGCGAAAGCAACAAGATCTCAAAGATATATCGTTACGATTATCTTAAAGAATTATCGGATTTTTATGAGATAAATTATAATGATCATGATCTTATTTCCACTGTTGTACAGTTTGGTTCGGACAGCACTGAACAACAAATATTAAGCTTTGAATATGACTATGACAAACAGGGAAACTGGATCCAAAAGATCCACTTCAAAAACGGAGAACCTGTAAATATTGATGAACGAAGGATCATTTATTATTAAAACGAACATATCAAAGGAGAACAGGTGAACAGCAAATTATTAAAGATCGTTAATCCATTACTCGGTGTTTCACTTTTAACCGTGATCACCGTTTTGGGGTTTATTAAATTCGGCAAAGTGACAAAAACGCTAATTGAGATACATGAAATAGCCGGTATCGTATTGATCGTATTGTTGCTTATTCATATTTTTTTAAATCGAAAATGGATCATTTCTCAGTTTAAAAAGAAAAAATAAAGGACGTCTCGGGAACTCCCGTGATATTCAAGCCTATACAAATATCGTCTAACGGGAGGTGAACGATGATAAAAATAGCATTCTTTGATACCAAACCTTACGACAAAAGATCGTTCGACGAGGTAAATAAAGCCTTTGGTTTTGAGATCAAATATTTCAAGACCCGTCTCAGTAACGAGACCGTTGAGCTGACCGACGGTTATGATGTTGTGTGTGCTTTTGTAAACGATGAGCTGGATAAAAGCGTTCTTGAGCACCTTCAAAAGCATGGCATCGAATTGATCGCTCTTCGTTGCGCCGGTTACAACAATGTTGACCTGAAGCAGGCCTATGAACATGTTCATGTGGTGCGGGTTCCCAGCTACTCCCCCTACTCCGTTGCAGAACATGCTTCTGCACTTATTCTGGCTCTTAATCGTAAAACCCATCGGGCATACTATCGTACACGAGACGGAAATTTCTCAATTGACGGATTAATGGGTTTCGACCTGCACGGAAAAACAGCCGGTATTATCGGTACGGGAAAAATTGGACAAAGTTTGATCTCTATCCTCAAAGGATATGGAATGCGAATACTGGCCTTTGATCTTTTCCCCAATCACGAATATGCCAAAACGGCAGGTATAGAGTATACCGATCTAAAAACACTCTATAAAGAATCCGAAGTGATCTCATTACACTGCCCTCTTACGCCGGAAACACATTACTTGATAAACGATGAGGCCGTTGATTTGATGAAGCCCGGGGTTATTTTGATCAATACCGGTCGTGGACTTCTGATAAACACCTTGGCCTTGATCAAGGGATTAAAAAGCGGAAAGATCGGAGGAGCGGGATTGGACGTATATGAAGAAGAAGCAAAGTACTTTTTTGAAGATTTCTCCAACTCTGCGATCAGTGATGATATTCTCGCCCGCCTGATGACCTTTCCAAACGTGCTGATCACATCACACCAGGGATTCTTTACGCGGGAAGCTTTGCTTAGTATTGCGGAAACAACATTGCAAAATATCAGTGATTTTTATAATGATAAAGTCCTTCAACATGAGATCTGCTATAAATGCAATGGTAACTGCGTAAAACCCGGAAAGAAAAGATGTTTTTAAGGACCTGATCCATAATTTTGTTTATTAACTTTTCCACTTGATCTTTCGGGCTTGTCTCATGTGGATTTCCCGTTGTCAATCATTAATTAATTTAGTATTTTATGCATTAATATTTTTGTAGGAGTTATAAGATGAAAAAGCATTTTGAGATCATTATTCTCATGGG
>CAZSGO010000204.1:2262-3628 GCA_964606395.1 uncultured bacterium | reverse complement strand
GCTGCACTAAAAGTATTGGGACCGGATTTCCGTTTTGAAACACATGTTTTTACTAATGGTCACAAGCAGGGTTCCGTTTTACATGGAGACCTAATTGTTTGGTCAAATGGTGATCCGACCATGTATGAAAAATACATGGATAACTCAAAAGCTGTTTTCAAAGCTTGGGCCGATACCTTAAAAGCTCAAGGTATTTATCATATTACGGGCGATATTATCGGTGATGACAACGCTTTTGATGATACACATATCGGTGAAGGCTGGGCTTGGGATTATCAAAGCATATGGTATGCCGCACAGTTTGGGGCATTGCAATTTAATGAGAATTATGTGGATGTAAAGATCGTACCGCCGGCAACCATGGATGGTGAGGTTGTGCTTATCCCCAATATCGAATCTTCCTATTTTAATCTAAAGAGTGATTTTAAGATCGTAGAAGAAGGTTATAATAGGATCTATCTGGAACGTGATTTTTATTCCAATGAGATCACCTTAAGCGGACAATTGGTCGCCGGTTCTGATACAACAGAGCGCACCCCCACCATTGATAATCCAACAAAATTCTACGTCCATGTGCTGAAAGAAACACTGGAAGAGAATGGCATTGTCGTGGATGGAGATCCGCTTGACCGTGATGATTTGGAATACTGGGAGGATGAACTTGTTTTTATGAAAGATATAAGTGAACTTGCTAATTATTTTTCAGTTCCTTTAAGCGAAGTTGTGAAACGATGCATGAAACGCTCACAGAACATGTATGCCGAAACTATGCCGCGGGTACTTTCCTGGCATGAAACGGGACTGGGCTCTATAGAAGCAGGGCGCGAGATCATGGATTCGGTCTATGCCGAATTTGGTGTTGAACCCGGAAGTTGGGCTTATGCGGATGGTTCCGGTTTAACGCGTTACGACTATATTTCACCTCACATATTGGTTAAGATCCTTGATGGAATGTACCATAGCGACTTGAGAGATGTATGGATGAACGCCATGCCTGTTTCCGGAGTTGACGGTACCCTGAGAAATCGAATGACAGGTACTGCGGCAGAGGGAAAAGTATTGGCAAAGACCGGGACTATTTCCAATGTTCGCGGATTAAGCGGATACACAACGACCGCATCCGGTGAGAATATTGTATTTTCATTTTTAGTGAACGGACATTTATTGAGCTCAAGAGAAACGGAACGGATCACCGATTCGATCTTGGAATTGATCTGCGAATATAAATAGTAATTGGTGATGAGTAACGAGTGACTGGAAAAGATTAAAGATAAAAGTAAAAAGATTAAAAAAAGACGTGATTCATCGCGTCTTTTTTTATTTATATATTTGATTCGAAGAAAAAATATTTTACCAGTTACCAGTT
>CAZSGO010000204.1:0-2162 GCA_964606395.1 uncultured bacterium | reverse complement strand
TTACCAGTTACCAGTTGATCATTTCGCCAAAGGTAACAAAACAGTAAAGATACTGCCTTTTTCATATTCACTGCTAACGGTGATCTTTCCGTCGTATTCATCCACGATCTTCTTTAAAATGGTCATTCCCAGTCCGGTTCCGCTGATCTTTCTAGTATAAGGATTTTTTGCACGGAAGAATTCTTCGAACAGACGTTCGCTTTCTTCGTGGGTCATGCCAATCCCGCTGTCTTCAACGGTAATGGAAATATAAATATCATTAATATCAGCCGTTACCCGAATGATACCTTGCTCTTTGTTATATTTGATAGCATTGGAGATCAGGTTCGTATAAACCCGACGGATCTCTTCACGATCGGCTTCAATGTAGAGGTTTTTCTTTATATTGACTTCAAGTTTCAATTTCCGCTTTTGAATGTTACTGTCAAAGAATTCAAGTGTTTCCTTTAATAGCTCTCCGGCATCGATCCGTTCAATTTCACGCCTAACATTTTGTGCATCCATTCGGAAAATATTCAGAAGATCCTGCAATAGGGCAAGCATGGCTTCACTTCGATTCAACGAGCGTTTTAGATAATTTTCATAAAGTTCATTATTATCTCCCAGTTGCTTCTCAACAACCATCTCCAGATAACCTTTAATGGCTCCCAGTGGGGCTTTCAGTTCGTGAGCGACCATATTGATGAACTCGGATTTTGATAGCTCCAGAGCCTTGATCTCACTGATATCACGAAGAACGGATACAACACCCAGTTGTCTGCCGTCGTCATCAAGTATGGGGGTAGAGTTTGCTAAAACAACCAATTTAGCGGGTGGCTCGATCACGATCTCTTCCTTAATGGAACAGGTTTGCTGATCTCGGTCGATGATTGTATCGATCTGTATTTGGAGCTTTTTGGGGAGAATGTCAAAGATCTTTTCTCCCACAAGGATCTCACGCTTAACGTCTATCAACTTATGAAAACGGGGATTGGTAAAAATGATCTCCCGCCGATTGTTTGTGATCATCAGTCCGTCATCAATGGAGTTGATGACCGATCGAAGTCGTGATTGTTCTTCGGAAATGGCCAATAGACTTGATACTTTTTCTTCTTTGAGACGCCTTGCTTCCAGTATATACCATCTGCGTTCGGTTGCACGTAGAATGAGTCGTTCCAGTTTTTCGTGCCTGATGGGTATTTTTAAAAAATCATATCCGCCCATGTGAGCTGAACGCATCACAGCATCAATATCCGGATCCTGATCCATCATGACACAAATAGCTTCCGGGAAGATCTTTAAAATTTTGGAAAGAACATCAATGCCCTGCTTATCGGGCAATTTGGATGAAATGAGATAAATATCATATTCTTTTAAAGATGCTTTTTTAATACCTGATGCGGCATCTCTCTCAATATCAAGTGAATAAGGGTCTTTTACAACCTGTTTGATGCTGTCGATGACCCGTAGGTCATGTTCGATCAATAAAATATTTGCGCCTGTCAATAACATGCCCAATATTATTCATATTTACTCCGAATTAACAGCGTTTTTTATCTTTTTATGTGTTCTGATATGAGGGGATAAATATGATAACAATCTTCTTTTTTGTTTTAAAAGACCTTATATTTTAAAATTTAGTATTGGTGGAAACAAATAGTGAACGCGGTGCATCAAAACAATGTGAAAAGCCTAAGGCTAATTTTAGCCATATTCCTTTTGCTGGGAGTTGTTTTTGCAGAATCCGAACCTATCGAACTGCTACATGCCGCTACTATGCAAAAAGTAACCGAGGAAAATACTGAAGGAACTGATGCTTCCCAAGGCACCTATCTGATGTTCGATAAAGATGTTCACCTGAAGCAAGGCAATATTCATCTTTACGCCGACCGGGTTTATCAATATACCGATATTGATCTTCTTAGACTGTTTGGAAATGTTCGTATTTTTGATGATAGTGTAACGGTAGAATTTCAGCAAGGTGAATACAATACAAAAACAAAAGACTTAGATGTATCCACTCCCTTACATATTGATTACGACAGCCGCCAATTTTCGGCATTATCCCTCTTTGGCAATTTGGATGATGACGTTTATCTTGCCAAGGGAGATGTGGAGATAAAAGACAGTATTTCCTATGCCTATGCGGATTCTCTTTTATTCGATCAGAAAAATGATCGTGC
>CAZSGO010000203.1:0-3631 GCA_964606395.1 uncultured bacterium | reverse complement strand
GTAACTGAGTTTACGGAAAACAATATGAAGCTGACGATGAAAAGCAATGAACAAAAGATCCACCGTCAGGTTTATTTTCAATTGCCTGATCACCAAATATTTACAATAAGCCGATATAATATAACCAATGGACGAGGTAGAACTGCCGGTTTGCATCGTGTGATCGATGGGAAGATCACCGAAAGAATTGATGCACAACAGGTTCTTTGGCTGGACGAACAAGAACAATGGATGCTTCTGAATGTTCAGCATCGGGTATTTACTTCCGACAAAGAAGAATTTACGACCTTGGATACGCTTATTCTAAGTCTAGATGTCAGTCCCCGTGAATTACGGCAAAAAAGTGTAAGTCCGGAAAACATGACATTCAGGCAGTTAAGCGGTTTCATCGATCGATCCAGGCAATTAGGCATGGAGACCATGCGCTGGGAAACCAATCTTTACTTTAGAACTGCCATGAATTTTGCTTCATTTATTGTAATACTTATTGGTATACCCTTGGTTACATTTCAACGCAGATCGGGCGGATACGGAGGTGGTGTAGCGGCAAGCCTGATGTTATTGTTTACGTTCTATGTGCTTCTTACCTTTGGGAAGGTAATTGGGATCGCCGGCGTTGCGCCCCCTTTCTGGGCGGTTTGGACGCCAAATCTCATTTTTATTGTCATTGGCGCAGCGATGATGGTGATGGTAAAGAAATAAGTTAAAAGTATATCGACAATAAACGATAAATATTAAATAACCATAACCACTTCACTTTAAAAATCATATATTCCTGCGATTATCAGGGAGGTGCTTATGACAGAGCGCGATAAGATCAGAAAAAAGAATTTGTTTGATTACGTGATGATCATGGTCGGTTCCTTGATCATGGCTGTAGGATTAATGCTTTTCTTGTTACCGAATAAAGTATCTGCCGGAGGCGTGTCGGGCATCTCAACCATTTTATACCATTTATTCAATTGGCCTGCCGGTATTACCATGATGGCAATGAATATTCCATTATTTATTATTGGTGTCCGGGTGTTTGGAAAAAAATTCGGTATGAAAACCCTTTGGGGTATTATTTGGATCTCTCTGTTCTCTGATCTGATTGATGTGGTTTTAAAATTACCGCCCCTCACAACCGATCCACTTCTTGCAACGGTGTATGGCGGATTGTTATTGGGCGGCGGCCTTGGAATTATCATGAAGGGCCGTGGTACGACCGGCGGTTCAGATATTATTGCCCGTATTTTAAATAAATATTTTCACTTCTCATTGGGTATCTCTTTTATGATCATTGATACGGTGGTCATTATATCCATGGGAATCATATTCAAGGATGTGGAACTTATTCTATTATGTTTGATCTCTCTGGCGATCTCATCAAAAGTCGTCGATATGTTCATTGAAGGATTGACCTCAGAACGTGCGATCACGATCATGAGTGAAAAATGGGATATTATTTCCAGAAGGATCATGGATGAAGTGAATAGAGGTGTAACGGGCTTGGACTCGGTGGGCATGCATACAAATAAAGAAAAGAAGACATTATATTGCGTTGTGGCTACACGTCAGATCGAACATATACGCCGTATCATCAAGCGTGAAGATCCTTTTGCATTTGTAACCATTACCAATGTATCCATTATGCAAGGTGAAGGATTTCGGGAAAGAACAACCCTGAATGAAGAATAAGTTTTGTAATAAAATACAAGATACGAATGTTAAGATATTAGAGAGTGGTTACCGTTTGGCTTTGTTGTAATTTTTGACTTCTTTAACCATCTTGGCAAATGTCTTGCCTTTTTGACGACGTTCATATTCTTCCATTTGAAAAAAATCAGATTCCCGTTTCAATCGCAAATAATTTTCCAGTTTTGCTTCGTTTAAATCTCCGCTCTTACAAGCGGCGATCACGGCACACCCGGGCTCATTTGTATGTGTACAATCCCGGAAACGGCAATTTTCCGCAACACCGATAATATCGGAAAACGTTTCTTCCAGTCCGATGTCAGACCCGCTGATGCCCACTTCACGCATACCGGGAGTGTCCACCAGAAAAGATCCGTTTTCCAGCTCGATCAACTCACGATAGGTTGTTGTATGCTTTCCCTTTGCGGTAGCATCACTGATAACATTTACCTTCTGGCGTTCACCACCTGTTAAACGATTGATCAATGATGATTTACCCACACCCGAAGAACCGACGAAACAATAGGTTTTACCGGGGGATAAGTGCTCAACAATATATTTTAATCCTGTTTCGGTCAATGCGGATGTCCAGATCAATTTTGCATCAGGATGACGTGACTTGATCTCTTTAATAAATTCTTCAACCTCTTCTTTGGTAAAAAGGTCGGTTTTATTTAAAATGATAACGGGCGTGATATTGCCTTCATAGATAATGGTTAAATATCGCTCAAGGCGGTTCAGACTAAAATCTTCATCGCCGGACATGACCACAAAAGCAATATCAATATTGGCAGCGATTACCTGTTCGCCGGCCTTTCTACCGCTGGCACGACGATAGAATACCGTTTTGCGTGGAAGTATTTGATGAATGATGCCTTGCTGATCATCCATGGGGGTTAAAACAACCCAATCACCCACTGCCGGAAATTCATCTTTTGAACCGGAGGTGAACATGATCTTGCCAGTAACACCGGCTTCAATAACGCCCTGCTCACACATGACAAAATATCGCTCACGGTGTTCCTCGATCACGCGACCTATACACGCATCGTCGGACGGTAATGCAGGTATTGGGAAATCTTTTTCATTGTAGCCAAGAAAGTCGATCATAATTGTATCCCGCTAAATAAGTGAACCAAGCCGTTAATAAGCGGCCCTATCAATTTGCCAAATATCGAGAATCCCGTAACTCTACCGAGCAAAACAATACCAATTAAAACGAATCCGCCGTATCGTTCCAGATAATCTATAATGTGTACATATTTGTTCGGTAAGAATCCTCGCAATATCTTTGAACCGTCAAGCGGAGGAATGGGAATTAGATTGAATATTCCGAGCCCGACATTGATCAGCATGAAATAAACTAAATTAAGTTTTAAAAAAAGAATAACTCCCGGGTCGTTGCTCATAGGGACCAAATTTGGGAATAGTCTGAAAAATATTCCTGCAATAGCTGCCATGATAAAATTAGAAGCCGGACCAGCAGCGGCGGAGAGTGCCAGATCCCGTTTGGGATGCCGGAACGCATAAATATTAATTGGAACCGGTTTAGCCCAGCCCATTCCGATAACGAATAGCATGATCAATCCGATGGGATCGATATGGGAGATGGGGTTCAATGTTAATCGCCCCATATTTTTGGCTGTATTATCACCTAAGCGATAGGCGATATATCCGTGTGAGTATTCATGAACGGTCAATGCGAGCAATATCGGAATGACCATTGAAATATAATTCATGATCTGTGGATTCATGGTGTAAGTTTTTCCCTGGGGTGAAAGGTTTTATGTACTTCTTTTAGGTAATTTCGATCTAGGTGAGTATAGATCTGCGTTGTGGCTATATCCGAATGTCCCAGCATTTCCTGTACGGCACGTAGGTCAGCGCCGCCTTCAAGCAAATGTGTGGCAAAAGAATGGCGAAACACATGGGGGGAGACAGCTTTATCAATTTG
>CAZSGO010000202.1:0-3644 GCA_964606395.1 uncultured bacterium | reverse complement strand
TTCATCCACCTGAGCATTTTTAAGGTTTCCCGCTCCGGGGATCATGTCAACCAAGGAAGAAAGTGGTCCCATCTTCTTCAGACTTTTCAGTTGGTTCTGAAAATCCTGAAGATCGAAGGCATTCTTCTTGATCTTCATTTCCAGTTTTTCGGTTTCTTTTTCATCAAAGGCCTCTTGAGCCTTTTCAACCAGGGAAACGATGTCGCCCTTACCGAGAATGCGATTGGCAAAACGATCCGGATAAAAAAGTTCCAGATCATCCAGGGTTTCACCAAGTGAGATATATTTTATCGGCTTTCCCGTCACGCTTCGGATTGACAATGCTGCCCCACCCCGTGTATCTCCGTCCAATTTGGTCAGAACGATACCCGTGATATCCAAACGTTCGTTAAAAGCCTTTGCCGCATTCACGGCATCCTGTCCGATCATACCGTCAGCCACGAATAGGATCTCTTTAGGTTTCAATTCTTTATGAATTGCACCCACTTCGTCCATCATGGTGTCATCAATATGTAATCGACCCGCAGTATCAAAGATCAATACGTTCACATCACTTTGCCGTGCTTCTGCAAGCGCATGCTTGCATATCTTCACGGCATTTTTTGAGTCTTCCCTGTAAACCGGCACCCCGATACGCTGACCGAGGACTTCCAATTGATCGATCGCGGCGGGACGGTAAATGTCTGCAGCAACCACCATGGGGCGCTTGCCGGATGCTTTCAATTGCTTTGCCAGTTTGGCCACAAAGGTCGTTTTACCGGACCCTTGCAAACCCACTACCATGATCATGGCAGGAGGAAGACCATCAAGTTGTAAAGGAACGTGTGCTTCGCCCAGAAGGTTGATCATTTCATCGTGGATGATCTTGACCACCAACTGACCGGGAGTAATGCTTGTCAGGACTTTTTCACCCAGGGCTTTTTCTTTCACCCGGGCGATAAACGACTTGGCCACGGTGTAATTGACATCGGCTTCAAGAAGGGTTCTGCGAACCTCGCGTAATGCCTCAGACACGTTCTGTTCCGTGATCTTGCCTTGGCCCCGTAAGTTTTTAAAGATCGATTGTAAATTGTCCCGTAACTGTTCAAGCATTCCAATCTCCAAAATAGCTCAGAAATATAGCAAAATAATATTCGAAAGCAAATGTTTTTAGTTCATTAACAATATAGGGTTTATCAGTTACTTATGGCAAGAAGTTTATGAACCTGGGGTCGGGGGTCTGGTGTCGGGGGTTTGGGATAATTGGTGGCGAATGGTGGATAGCCCCGGGTTTAAACCCGGGGCTACCTGAAAACCGGAATAATTAACGGCATAAAAAGAAAGAGACGCAGCAATGCTGCGTCTCTACAACTATGTTCTTATAAATTATTTCACGGGTTTTACCGTAAACGGTTTTTCAAATTCAAAGATATTGTCATATTCTTTGGTTGAACCGTCGCGCAGCATGCATGTCAGCATATCTTTTTCAAGATGTAGCATGATGTTTTCGCCATTCGTGCTGTCTGACATAAAGTAGATCTGCAATACGGGATATTCTGTAAATTCTGTACGTAAGCGGACAGCTCCCGGTTCAAAAGACATATGAGAAGTCAAGTAGCTCATTTTACGAACGACCGCAGCATCTTCCGCATTCGGGAAAGCCACCTCAAAAACGTTCATTTTTTCGGGATCTTGTTGGCGGTAATTGTTAAATGCTCTGTCATAAGCCGAGAAGAACAGTTTTCTGTAATCCAGGTATGAAAGGGTATCAACGTATTCCCCTTCTCCTTCAAGTTCGAATTCGACTTTCTGGACAATGGTTTCGCCTTTTTGCTCGTATTCGTATTTATCAACCTCGATCAGCTCTTTGATATCTTCAGGCTGAACATTTGAGGGATCAAGATAAACTATCACATAAACCGGTTCGCCAAATTCCGTTGAAAAACCATAAATGCCTTCATTGGCCATTAGCATGCGATAAATATGAGCATTATCGGTTCCATCCCAAAGCTCCCAAACACCAACACGGTAACCGACAAGGGTTTCGGGTGCATCTTCGAGTGCTACGCTTTTTCTTATGTTATAACGGGACGGAGTAAAAACAGAGCGTTTTACATCTGTTTCGCTAAGCATAGAATTATCATAATATAAGGTAACTTTATGTTTTGAAGCCCAGGCGTCCATGCCAATGATCCCCGGTATACGGGAAACTTTATTTTTCATGGAATTGGCTGAACCGTAACATTTAACCGACATCAGATCCTCGAAAACCACTTTTTCCACGTGCTTAAGCGAATCGGCTGATTCGTAGGTACCCCAACGTTCCGATAAGGTTGCAATGGGGAATTGTTTTGCCGTGATCAAGGCCAAAGATATAACAACGACCAAAACAACCGGAGGCATCCATTTGCCGCCTTTTATTTTAAGGGTATCATTAACGGGGCACGCTTTAACACAGTCCAGACACAAGGTACAATCCGGATGAGTTACAGGATCTTGTTTACTTACTTCGATGCCTTCAGGACAGTTCGTATCACAAACGCTACAACTTGTACAAGAGCTTTCGCCTCTGCGGATTTTAAACGGTGAGATCGAAAAGAATTTAAAGCGCAGTGATTCCGTCAATGCAGTTGCGGCAACCAGTGCAAGCAATAGCCAGAAGATGGGGATCTTTACGCCAACAAGCAAAAGGATCACGTAAATAAGAATAATGGGACCTGTGATCAGGATGTTGGAAAACACATTACTTAATGCACCCAACGGACAGG
The DNA here is from genome assembly GCA_964606395.1 of uncultured bacterium. Taxonomy (GTDB): domain Bacteria; phylum Fidelibacterota; class Fidelibacteria; order Fidelibacterales; family Fidelibacteraceae; genus M50B103. The sequence continues at coordinate 897 of CAZSGO010000202.1, read as the reverse complement.
CATATTTACACCAGAATTTTTTAATAAAGATCGAGCCAATGACAACAGCTCCGATGGAAAGGAGTGAGAACAGCAAGATCGTATCAACGTTAAAACCGCTGACCGAGCCGAAATAGGGGCAAAACTTTTTACACCATAGTTCGGAACTGTTCATAGTTATGTAAGCCGCAAAGAACAGCAATACATACTTGCCAAGACGCAGAATGCGGTCTAGAACTCCTTTGAGTGTAAAAGAAACACCAAGGCGTTCTCCTATTTTATTAAACCATTCACTGACCGTTCCAACAGGGCAAAGCCAACTGCAAAACAGTTTCCCTACCAACACGATCATTAAAGCAATACCCAAGCCAATAAATACTTGTGTTTCGCTGATAGCACATGACATTGTGCCAATGTTCAATTTTGACCCAAAAGACATGATACCGCCAAAGGGGCAGTATTTTTCCATATCCGGGTTATAGTTTGCTTTTACGGCACCTACAATAAGCGTACCAACGACAAGTGCAAGAATTAGCAATTGAATGATCACTCTTGTCTTGTTGTGAAACCATTTTTTCTTCATGTTTAGTCCTTAATTTTAACTAACAAATATACTAAGTGTTCAGCGGGATAAACAATTAATAGATACTTAATTTTGACTCAAATTTTTCGAGTCGAATTCAATTGTTATGATTGACTCAATCATAACAATTCAGTTTGACTCAAACTGAATTGTTATGATCGAGTCGACTTTAATTAAATCTTAACAAAACCCATTCACCCCTAAAACTAAAAAAAGGGCTGATGTTACTCAGCCCTTTTTTAATATCCTTAAGCGGCTTACTTAAGTAATGTCATCTTCTTGACTGAAGAGAACTCACCGGCAGTGAGGCGATATAAATATACGCCACTGGGGAG
>CAZSGO010000201.1:2356-3666 GCA_964606395.1 uncultured bacterium | reverse complement strand
GAATCACTTACTTTATAGTCATCAATAAATTGATTAAAGTCATACGCCAAAACAAGATCATTGATCCTGAATCCACTGGTGGGCGAAATATTGCTTTGCCAGTGACGTTTAGTGAAATCCGCTCTATATCTGAATTCTACTCTGGCTCCTCTATAATAAGTTGAAGGAACAAATTTTATTAAGCCGGCTTGCGACGGATCCAAGGGGTCAATGATATCTCCCTTAACGAATGAGGTATAAGAGCCGCCTGTAGCAGATAATTCAAAATAGTGCATGTTTTGCCAGGTATAATGCATACCAAGTGTTGCTTCCGAAAGTGAGAATTTTATTGTTTGTTCCATTTCCCAATAGTCATTGTATAAGATCGAATCAACTCTATTTAAGCCTACCGCAAAGATCTCGAAATAGAAACGGGGGAGGAATTGATTAAAATCCAGACGTGCATTGATATCATAATCACCGCGATGATTGACATCTGCCATGGCGAATAAGTTCAATTTGTCGAGTAGTTCGTTCTGGTAAATGATCAGTCCGGCTTTTAATGCATCATAATCATATTGCAGAAAGGGGACAAAAAAGAGATCGCTGAATTGGTATTCATAGGGTTTAGCGTCGGAGATCTGACAACCGGCACTGCATTCTTGCATAACAGTAGGCATGGAGTAGTCTTTGTATTCCGCAAGTTCCTGAGGGATGCTCTCTAAATTCGTCAATTTATTTAAAATAAAGCGACCTTCTTTAAACAAAGTGTAAGTAAGCGAATTATCTCTCGGATCAATAGCGGGGTACATGGCGGCACCGGTCACATTTGAAAGCAATTCAATATCGGATTTATCATCAAGTCCCATGCGATAAATATTGAAAATGCCGGTGCGATCTGAGGAGAAATACATGTACTTGCCATCAGGACTTAGATAAGGCGTCCGGTTATCATGTGCCATATCATATATCAGGGGTTCGATCGAATGATCTTCCAAGTTGAGGCAGTAAATATCACGTCCGTGATTAACGGCCATATCAAAATAGATCTTTTTCCCTTCGGGGTCGGATTGCATAATAAATACTTGCTCGCCATGAGTAAAATTCGTCAGGTTTTCCATTAATGAATCAACGGGATCATATTTAAAAATATTGTGTGTTCCATCATAAACGCGAATAACATATAATTGACCGTTGGTATCGGATGTAACGGAATAGATCCGGGCATCTTTTGTCAACTGATCCAATTTTTTTGTTGTAAAATCATAGGCCATCAGATCAAACCAGGTAGAGCCGTATATATCAGATTTCTGGCGTTGTGCAAAATAGAC
>CAZSGO010000201.1:0-2256 GCA_964606395.1 uncultured bacterium | reverse complement strand
GTATGGTTCAGGTAATCTGCCTGAATATGGTCTGAGAAATCATTATATAATTCTTTTCCACTGGTTCCGGTAGCATCTTTTACAACATCATTAAAACTTAAGCGTAGCTTGTTTTTGGCAGCTTTTGCAATATCCGCATGGATTGAACTGCCGTATTTTTTGGCAAGAAAACTTGCAAATGCATAACCCGTATTGTAAACGACTTCATTCCCGATCCCCGGATGTCCAAAGTGACTGACATCGCCCCAGGACATAATGCGGTTGTTCAGAGCGGCATCTCTAAGTATCATATCGCGGTGCGAGTCCCAGGAATCGTGGCTTGCATGTTCATATTGATATTGCGCAACACCTTCTGCCCACCACATGGGAACAATAGAGTTTGCAATAGGCAGGGAGCCGATCCCTTTGGGATATTCCAGGATAATGTTCTCTTTCATGGGAATCTCGCGATCGATCCATTGAACATAGAACATGGGAATACTGATCGGATACTTCATGGAAGCGCCCAATGAAATAATATGAGAGAATTCATGAGTGAACACATTCCACATCCATTGATGATTTCCACGGAGATCAAATTCAAGAGGGGAGGCCCATATCATGATCTTATTATCAAAGTAATATGCCCCGCCGTTGGCGTAGTCATCGGTATCTTGTATAATGATCTGTGTTTTTTCTTTGGGTTCCCATTGATACAGACCGGTCACATAGGGATAGACGGATTCCGCAACTTTCATGGCCATATTGACGGACCATTCAGTTCCTTCGTGAAAAGTAAAGACAAAGTGTTCGGTTTCTAGGCTTTGCCATTCCAGTTCAGGATGATGCGGCTCATTTTGGGCTAAAAGAGGGAGTGAAAAAATGATCGCAAAGAGCAGGGAAAGTAGATGTCGTTTAAATTTATGCATTATTTTAATATAGCCGGTTTTACAAAATAGGTTTCGGTTTTCGAGCCATCGGTGATGTCGATCTTGGCGATATATACGCCCGATTCATAATCACTGACATCCCAGGTCATTTCATTCCATTGCTGATCAATGGGATTACCGCTCAGCGTTTCAATAAATGCACCACTCAATTGAAAGATATTGATCGTCACCGATTGAGCGCCTGTAGCAAAATAACGGAATTTTGTCCTGCCAGTCTCGATAGGGTTGGGGTAATTATAGATCAATCCGTTTCTAATAAGTTTATCGGATACGACCGGTGTGCCTGTTTGACTTCCGAATTGAGCATTACTGTGGGCCGCGTCTTTTCCTTGATAACCCCAGTAGACAGAATCGCTTCTCACTGCATAAATACTACCGTCAGCTACCAACCATGCCGTATCGGCAGATACTTGTTCCATAAAGAGCGTAGTGGCATTTACAGGTGCGGGCAATGAATAGATCAGATCGGCGTCGGTTGTATATACATCAATAATACCGGTGGGGTTATAAGCTACGATCTGGGGATCGTTGCCCAAATAATATACTCGGAGCTTTTGATAATTTTTAAAGATCGGGAAGTTGTTCAGGAGGCTTCCGGTGTGTGTGAATGCCGAAAGGGTTGTTTTCTGGTCAAATTCCGTTAAAGCCAAGATCTCGTAAACGCCGTCATCATTCATGTGCAGGGGTATGATTTCATTAAATTGATGTTCATCGGCATATGCGGGTAAAGATCCTGTGGTAGCAATAGCATAATTAAAGCCATGATCAGTAGCGTAGATCAGAGTATTGTTCATAAGCGCAGCTGCCGGTGTTGAAATATAATTCAATATATTTTCATTCACATAGGGAACCAGTATTGTATACACATCATCAACGGGTAAAAGTGTCCATGAAGGAATATCCAAATAATATACATCACGTGGTTGGGGAGGAACTGTTGTACTACTTGGAAATTCGGTCTTTACAGGCGGCAGAAATAGAGAATCACCATGAATGGCGATATGTTCAAGATCAATTGGATGATCGATCGTCATATTGTTCAGATCATCGAATGCCACTAATCCGCCCACATTTACCAGATGAGAAACTTTTGAAGATGTCTCTGTATTTGTGATTTGGATCAAGCTGTTTTCATACGTAACTAGAGCAGTTTGACCCCTTACATAAGCGGAATCCTGCGTAAATACTTTTGAAAGCACTGTTCCGTCAAAAAGAAAAAGACTGCTATCTTTATAAGCGATCAACTGTTTAGTGTTCGGAAAAACATCTTCAACCGCTGTTGTCATTTCATCAAAGACCAAGCCGGAGAAATTGTATGTAGCCGGTG
>CAZSGO010000200.1:0-3679 GCA_964606395.1 uncultured bacterium | reverse complement strand
TCAGGATGACATGTTTCGACCAGCCAGCAGGCCTCCAAAGTCGGCGCCAGCTGGCAGGTCTACTCACCATTCACCCCTTACAACTCACAACTTTATCCATAATTCATAATTCAATTTTGCAGTTTAATTCCTGCTTTTCAGAATAAAATCGATTTTCCATTTATTTTTATTCCTTTCGCACCCTCAAATCCTTATATTTGCTAAAAATCAACAGCATGGAATCAACAAATCAACAGGGGAGACCTTAGGCGATGAAACAGTATCAAGATTTATCATTGAAGGGTAAATTTATGGGGCGGTCCGTTTCCGTCATCAACGACCTTTCCGCAGACGAGCAATGGTACCTTTACACCAAGACCCACGCATTAAAAAATGCTGTTGCACAAAAGGACGATCTTTCTTCTTTTAAGATCAACGATAGCAATGTGGGTGCCTACTTGGTTTTTGTGGAACCCAGCACGCGGACAAAGGAATCCTTTTTGAATGCGGTCAAGTTCCATAATGTCAAAACCAATATTTTTGATGCCACGACCTCATCCTTCAATAAGAAGGAAAGCTACTCGGATACCTTTCGCATGCTGACCACCTACAGTCCGTATTCGCTTTATATCATTCGAACAAAACTCGAAGGGGTCACCCGCTGGCTGGATTATGATCTGGGTCAATTCGCCGAGCGAATGGGTTTGCAAAAACCCGCTTTCATCAATGGCGGTGACGGTAAGCATGAGCATCCCACCCAGGAAATACTGGACGAATACACCTTTCTTGAACAAAACAATTTCAATCGGGATCATATTCATATCGCGCTGGTCGGGGATCTTTTTCACGGTCGGACGGTCCACTCCAAAGCAGACGGCTTGAACATTTTCAAGCATGTGGATGTCGATCTTATCGCGCCGAACGAATTGGCCATGCCGCCACAGTATAAAAAGAAAATGGAAGCCAATGGATATAATGTTCGCGAATTTGCTTCCATAGAAGATTATCTCGCTCAAAAGAAAGTCGCCAACATCTGGTACTTTACACGTCTCCAGCTGGAACGTATGGGTGAGGATATCCTGCAGCATGCCGAAAGGCTCACTAAATCGGTTACTTTCCGTCGCGAATGGATCGAATTGATGAAAGAAGGCACAAAATTCTATCATCCTTTACCACGCAATCGCGAATATCCCACCATCCCGTTCTTTCTTGATAAAACACCGCTTAACGGTTGGGACGTCCAGGCCATGAACGGTTATTATACGCGTGCCGTCCTGGTGGGGATGCTTGGCGGAAGCTTGGGTGCGGATTTTGAGGGTGAATCGTTGCTCCGGGAATTACCACATAAAGATTATATTGAAGAGATCACAACATTTAAATCGATTCCCAAGGAATTCAAGATCGGGACAAAACCCGTAGATAATGGCATTGTGATCGATCACATTGGTAAAGGGGAGAGTATTTCCACCATCTGGGAGCATATTTACAAAGCTCGGAAGATCCTGGATTTGAATGTCGTGTCCTCTCATGGTGTATATAAATCGCATAAAGATGGACAATACAAAGGTGTGTTATCTCTGCCGGGACTGGATAAATTCGACTTGGTCAAGATGAAAAAACTCTCAGCCATCGCACCCGAGACAACCTTGAATATTATTAAGGACAGTCTGGTTCAAAAGAAATTCAAGATCCATTTTCCGCCCAAGATCTATGATTTTGATGAGATATCATGCAAGAACCCGGATTGTATCTCGCATCCCTCTCATTCCGAGAGCGCGACGCCCTTTTTCTTTAAGACCGAATCAAATACATTTATTTGCAAATACTGTGACAAAGACCATAATTACAAAGACGTATGGGATATTTAACTTAACAAAGGAGACGAATGGAGACCATCGCACGACAGATCGCCAAAGCAGCCCTTGAGATCAAGGCCGTAAAATTACAACCCGACAATCCCTTTACCTGGGCTTCAGGTTATAAGATGCCGATCTACAACGATAATCGCTTATTCTTATTTTACCCTCAATATCGCCGTCTGATCTGTGAGGGATTTGCTAAAGTGATCGAGGAAAACAATATTCCCTGTGATATGATCGCAGGAACACCGACAGCCGGGATCCCACACGGCGTCGCTTTAGCTGATATTATACAAAAACCATTTATATATCCACGTAAATGGCAAAAGGGCCATGGAATGAAGAATATGATCGAAGGCGTTCCGGATCCTGAGCTGCTTGTGAATAAACATGTGGTTATGATCGAAGATCTGATCTCTACCGGAGGCAGTTCGGTTGAATCGCTTGAGGTTGTTAGATCAGCCGGAGCAAAAGTGGATACCTGCCTGTCAATTTTCTCCTATGGATTTCAAAAAGCAAGTGATACTTTTAAAGCAGTGAACGCAAGGTACTTTTCGCTGATCTCACTTGACACACTGATCTCTGTCGTTGAGGAAGAAAAATACTTCAATGCCGAACAAATTGAACTACTACGCGAGTGGCAAGCCTCGCCTTTTACCTGGGGTGAGCGCTTTAAATAAAGGAAGAGACCATGAGTTATTTGAATTTTTTACGTGAAACGGCCGAACGGGCCGGCAATGTTGTTTGTATGGGACTTGATCCGCTCCTCGATTACCTTCCTGCAAGACTGGGATATCGAATCGATGAGATCATCCCGAATTTCTTTGAAAAACTTTTTGATGAAATGAGCAATCGCTATTTAAAACCTGCAGCATTTAAACCGAACCAGGGTTATTATCTTAAACATGATGTTCCTCTGCAGGGTGATTTCAGCGGCTCGCTTGCATTGTCAAAAACGATCAAGTTGTGCCGGGAATATTTCCCGCATACGCCCGTGATCATGGATTTTAAACGCGGTGATATTGCAACATCATCAAATAATTATGCCAAAGAAGGCTTTGAGCGTTGGGTCGCGGATGCTGTGACCATTTCACCTTATATGGGATCCGATTCCGTTATTCCATTTCTGGAATACAGCACAAAAGGACTGGGTACCTATATCCTTAACCGGACATCAAATGCCGGTGGAAAGGATTTCCAGAATTTAAAACTGGACGATGGCAGAACACTTTATCGGGCCGTAGGGGATATGATCATCGAATGGTCTAAGAAATATCCCGGGACCGGTGCGGTGGTCGGCGCAACATCGCTTAAAGAACTGAGAGACCTGGCCGAACTGTATGCCGAGCATGATATCCCCTTATTGATCCCCGGTGTGGGCTCTCAGGGCGGTTCTGCTCAAGAGGTCATGAATACACTAAAAAAAGCGAAATATGATATTAAATTGGCACGGATCAATTCTTCCAGCGGACTGACACATCCTTGGAAAAAATCGGGACATATACCTGAGAATTTCGCAACAGTTTGCGCCGATGCACTTGAAGGGCTTATTTTAGATTGTAAGATATAACTAGTAACTAGTAAATAGTAACTAGTTACTAGTGAAGAGTAACTAGATAAAACAGATATAGAGACGCGATTTATCGCGTCTTTTTATTATATAATTTGATTTGAAGAAATAAAATATTTTACCAGTTACCAGTTACCAGTTACCAGTTACCAGTTACCAATTACCAGTTACCAATTACCAGTTACCAATTACCAGTTACCAGTTACCAGTTACCAATTACCAGTTACCAGTTACCAATTCTTCAGCCATTTTTCGGCTTTTGCCCTATCAG
>CAZSGO010000199.1:0-3725 GCA_964606395.1 uncultured bacterium | reverse complement strand
ACACAGGAGGAGCCTAATGAACTACCAATTAGATTATCTTAAAACGATGCCTGAAGTTTTTGCCGACGCTCTACTCGGAGGAACTGATCGTAAATTATTAAATGTTAAACGTAATGATGAGTGGATAAGCTTTACCTATCAGGATGTTTACGATACGATCCAACGGATCGGATTCGGATTTCATGCACTGGGATTAAAGCAAAAAGACAGAGTGGGTATCCTCTCTGAAAACCGTCCGGAATGGAATATGACCGATTGGGCATGTGCTCATTTTGGCATGACGTCCGTACCGGTTTACCAAACATGTATCCCAAAACAAATTGAGTTCATTCTTATTCATGCCGAGGTAAAGGTTTTGATCGTCAGTTCAAAAGAACAGGCGGAAAAAGTGATCTCAATTAAAAGTGCATTAAAAGACCTGAAATATATGATCATCTTGAATGATGAAAAATTTGATGATAAATGGATCATATCCTGGGAAGATCTTTTAAAAAAGGGTGATATTGTCAAGACTGATTCGAAGACTTCCATGCAGGAGATCGCATCCAAGGTCAAACCGGAAGATCTTTACAGCATCATCTATACATCCGGAACCTCAGGAGATCCCAAGGGTGTTATGATCTCGCAATTCAATATGGCAGCTAATGTTCAGCAATCACAAGCGGCACTAGGATTCCAAAAAGATAAAAAATGGTTGTCCTTTTTACCCCTAAGTCACAGCTTTGAACGCGTTACATCATTATTCAGTACATGGATCGGTGCGGAAATATATTTTGCCGAAAGCATTGCTAAGGTTGCCGAAAATCTTAAAGAGGTTCAACCGCACTATATGACCACGGCTCCGCGCCTACTTGAAAAAGTCTACGCTGCCATTCAGGAGCAAGTTGCAATGGGATCACCCATAAAACAGAATATCTTCCACTGGGCACAAAGTGTCGGTCATGATGTGGTTTCTAAATATCTCTCTTTTAATAAAAAACCCAAAGGCTTGCTCGCAACGCGTTATGCTTTGGCAAAAAAACTGGTTTTTCATAAGATCGGTAATATTTTTGGCGGTGAGTTCATTCAATGCGTTAGCGGTGGTGCTCCATTGTCTGAAGAGGTCGGTGAATTTATTATGGCTGCCGGAATCAGTATTATTGAAGGATATGGACTGACCGAAATGAGTCCGGTAACCCATGTCAATACGGTTGACCATATTAAATGGGGCACGGTCGGAAAAGCACTTCCAGATGTTATCACCAAGATCGCAGAGGATGGTGAGATCCTGTTGAACGGACCGAACCGCATGGAAAAATATTTTAATAATCCCGAAGAAACCGCGGAAGCCATTGATGAAGACGGATGGTTCCATACCGGCGATATCGGATTCGTGGATGAAGAAGGTTTCTTGAAGATCACGGATCGCAAGAAAAATATTATTGTAACCGCCGGCGGGAAAAATATTGCACCGGCTGCGGTCGAACGCGAGATCACTGCCTCCAAATTCATTGATCAGGCCGTCGTACTCGGTGACCGTAGAAAGTATCTGGTCGCTATCCTGGTCCCTGCTCTTGATATTTTTATCAAATGGGGCAAAATGCAGGATCCACCCGTTAAATTGGCCACCTATGAAGATATCGTAAGATCCAAAGAAGTTGAAAAACTCATCAAAGATGAGCTTGATGCACATCAGCAGGATCTTGCACGATACGAACAGATCAAGTATTTCTTTATTGCTCCTCAGCCTTTTGCCATTGAAACAGGCGAATTGACGGCCAGCATGAAGATCAAACGCAAACATATTATCGAACAATATAGTGCTCAAATAGAAGAACTATACAACAACTGATAACCCAATACACAGGAGTTATTATCAGCTATTCATTGAATTACATAAAAACAATGCCCGGACTTTATTCGGATGCATTGTCCCATGGGCCGGACAGAAAGCTCTACAATTACAAGGTCGGCGACGAGTGGAAAAGCCATACCTATCAGGAAGTCTATGACATGCTCCCCGATCTGGGTTTTGGTTTACAGACACTGGGTATAAAAGCCCAGGATAAAGTCGGGATCTTATCGGAAAATCGTCCCGAATGGTGCATGTTCGACTGGACCTGCGCTCATTTTGATTATGTTTCCGTTCCCGTTTATCAAACATCCATTCCCAAGCAGATCGAGTATATCCTTAATCATTCCGAATGCAAGGTTGTTGTCGTCAGTAACGAAGAACAACTCAAAAAACTTATTCCCTTAAAAAGCAAACTGAAGCAATTGAAATACGCCATTCTTCTTGAAGAGGTGGAACACAATGAAGCATGGGTCATGTCACTTGAAGACCTTAAAAAAGCCGGGAAAGAAGCCCGTAAGGTTTCAAAAGTCACCATGGAAGATATCAGTTCTAAAATAAAACCCGATAATCTATGGAGTATTATTTATACTTCCGGATCTACCGGTGACCCCAAGGGCGTATTGCTTACACATTTTAATGTTGCTGCCAATGTTCAGCAAACCCAGGACCATGAAAAATTCAAAGGCAATAAACGCTGGCTTTCATTTTTACCTCTAAGTCATACCTTTGAACGAGTAACCTCTCTCTTCAGTTTTTGGATCGGTGCAGAGATCTATTTTGCCGAAAGTATTGCAAAAGTACCGGACAACCTGAAAGAGGTAAAACCTCATTTCATGACAACGGTCCCCCGTCTACTGGAAAAAATATATTCCACGGTTATCGAACAGGTGCTTGCCGGACCCAAGGCAAAACAAGAGATCTTCAATTGGGCCCAGCATGTGGGACATAAGGCTGCCGTCAAATATCTTAAAGACAATAAAACACCCATCGGGCCGCTCGGTATAAAATACGCCTTGGCCAAAAAACTGGTGTTCAATAAAGTAGCCGCTGTTTTCGGCGGTGAATTCAGTCGCTGCGTCAGCGGTGGCGCTCCTCTTGCACCTGAGATCGGGGAATTCTTCCTGATGGCGGGAATACGTGTTCTGGAAGGCTACGGCCTGACTGAAATGAGTCCCGTTACCCATGCGAACAAAAACGAGCATTTGGTATTTGGTACTGTCGGTAAAGCCCTGCCTGACGTTCAAACCGTGATCGCCCCCGATGGTGAGATCCTTTTAAAAGGCCCTAACCAAATGCAGGGATATTATAAAGCTCCGGCTGAAACTGCAGAAGCCATAGATAAAGACGGCTGGTTCCATACCGGCGATATCGGTTTTATTGATGAAGATGGAAACCTTAAGATCACCGACCGTAAAAAGAACCTTATTATTACGGCAGGAGGGAAAAATATTGCTCCTACCGGTGTGGAAGCTGAAATTTGTTCATCAAAATACATTGAACAAGCTGTGGTTGTCGGTGACCGCCGCAGATATTTGGTTGCTATTCTCGTTCCGTCGTTTGAGATCATTGCAAAGTGGGGTAAAAAGCAAAATCCCCCTCTTGAATTTGCAACATACCAGGATATGGCGACTTCCAAGGATGTTGAGAAATTGATCAGAAATGAGTTAGATGCATCTCAAAGCGAACTTGCACGTTATGAGCAAATAAAGTATTTCTTCATTGCACCACAGCCCTTTACCATCGAAACCGGTGAATTAACGGCCAGCATGAAGATCAAACGAAATGAGATCATCAACAAATATAATCTTGAAATTGAAGAGCTTTATAATAATTAAAAAAAATTCCAATACACAGGAGGAATTATGAAACTGAGTTTGAACTACTTGGAAAC
>CAZSGO010000198.1:0-3728 GCA_964606395.1 uncultured bacterium | reverse complement strand
TCATACGCTCTGTCGAAAAATATACCTATATAATTGGATTAATAGCAAGAAAAAATATGAAGAAATTTAGAAGGATTGGAATTTAGTGTTTAAGGATTTAAAGGCTTGAAAAAGTTGGAAATCATTTACTCTTTCATCGACTAATCGTCCTTTAATTTTCTTACTTTCCTGAGCCCGATAAAATAATCGCAATTGTATTCAGCATGATCTTAAGATCAAGTTTCAGTGAAATATTCTCGATATAATAAATATCACAGGCAAGTTTTTCTTTATGCTCTTCCAAAGTCATGGGGTATGGAGTAGATATCTGTGCCCAACCGGTGATCCCGGGCTTAACCCGTAAGCGACGCCGATAAAGAGGTATTTGTTTTTCAAGCAGATCTGTCGATTTTTTCAGATCGGGTCTCGGTCCAATAATACTCATATCACCCTTAAGAACATTGATCAATTGTGGGATTTCATCAATCCTGAATCGTCGAATAAATTGGCCAACTTTTGTAATTCGATTATCATTTTCGGTCGTTATAATAACTTTTTCACCCACAACATCAGATTTATTTTTCATAGATCTAAACTTAATCATCTTAAAGGTTTTATTTGCTTTTCCTAACCTTTCTTGTGAATAAAATACAGGACCTTTAGAATCTAGTTTTATCAATAAAGCTATTATCAAACCAAATGGCAGAAAAAACAATAAACCCAAAACAGACAATATAACATCTGTACTTCTTTTGGCCAATCTTTCCCATGGGGTCATAATATTTGGATTAATGTCGATCAAGGGAATACCAAGGAGCTGCTGTGTCCTGGCAAGACCTGAAAAAAGGTCATACATATCCGGTAATATTTTGATCCCGACTTTGATATCGGATAGTTTATCTAGAATTTCAAGAAGTTTTCCATGGTCATCCGAACTAAAGGCTAAAACCAATTGACGAATACTGTAGTGTTCAATCAAAAACTTGATCTCATCCAATGTTCCTACGACAGTAGCTCCCAAACAAGCCTTATCATCACTTTTTTCACTTCCCTCTTTAACGAAACCAACAATCTTATATCCCAAAGCGGGGAATTTATTAATCTTCTCAGCGATCTCATAACCTTTGCTGTTACACCCAATAATGAATGTAGGTGTCAAACCAATCCCTTTGGAAAGCTGTTTATGCCGGATAGATAGAATAATACTCCTAAAAAGCACCATAATGATCATTTGTGCTAACCAATACACCAAAATAACTAAACGACCCAAAGAAAAGGGATTCAACATATCAAAAGTAAGCAGGAATAACAAAATCATACCATACGTGGTAGCCTTGAATACTTTAATACTCTCATCGGTACGGGATGGAGCTTCAGGCATATGATATAAACCGTTATAAATATAAAATATCAGCCAGTAGAAGTATAGTGCCAGCCCCGGTAGCCAGATATCACTGTAGTACAACTCAATATCAACTTCAAAAACACCTGATCTATAGCGCAACCAGAAAATCAGCATAAATGCAAATAAAGTTGAAATTAAATCAGAGATCACAAGTGCTATTGTATAACGTTTGTTCATAATATTCTTCTAATAATTTATGTTAATTTGCAGTGAATAATACAAATCATTAACTCCCTGAACATTTAAGTATTCGCAGGAAGCCAAGAAAGATATTGAATTCGTCCATCTATGCAACCAATCAAGACGGATATTGAATGTATTGGTTATATCTCCCATTAACCATGTAGTCATATGATCAAGAGATAATAATCTGTCATAATCGTCCTGATTTGAATCTCCACCGACAGGATACATAGTATCTCCAACAAGGAGTGAGTCTGAACCTTCCAATAGATAACCGCTACTTAAGGTTATTCTATTCTTTACTGAAAGATCATAATCAATTTTTGCCGTAATATACTGGGAATTTGGACCTGCAAAAAAGCCTAGCTCTCTACCATGATGAGTATAATTTCCATAAACAAAACGATGTGTATAGGTCCAAGGATGCACAGCCGTTGCTTCAATCGTCAGATCAGCCGGTATAGATCGCGGCGACCATTGAATCCCTGCTTGAAGAGCATATTTATTTGCCCAGAAGTCTTTAAATATTTGACTAAAAACCAATTCATCCAAAAAGACCGTTCCATACATGCGTAGTCCGTTAATGGGAAATACTTCGCCCTCTAAAGAGATCATCTTATTATCGCGGTCACCTAGAGTATGTTCAGAAGGCCATAAGAATATTGCAGGAACAAGATAGGTGATCTCGGGGATCCTATCTTCACCACCGTAAGTGATCATTTCAGAGAAATTTAAATGTATCTTGGGTGAAAACATGATCTCTATTCTATGAGCTGCAAGATATTTGGGTATATAATATCTTCCATTATCATCCATCGTTTCATAAGTTGGCGTCATTAAGGAGCCATGTAAAAAATTATATCTAAAATGTTTAAATTTCTTGGACCAGCGAATCGTCCCAAAAGGGATCGCATTATCTGAGAGTATAACAGAATTCAGTGAATTACTCCAGCTGAACGGTTGGTGGGCTATAGTTAAGGTCCCAAATTTTCCCGTTAAATTTGCGTAAGCCTCTGATCTATCCCAGGTTGCGATCTTTTCAATATCACCACCTAAATTAAACCGATTCCCTTTGAATTCCTTAACCGGGTCCGGCCAATCATCGGGGACGTATTGATGAAAAAAGTATCCATCTACAAAAAATGACAAGTGTTCCCCGGCTTGAATAGAAGCATACGCTCCCAATTGATCCATAAATCTAAGGGTTTGATTTTTGCCTTCTCCCCTGACGGTAAAATCGGCATCAATCCAAACTGTATTATGTTCGTCCTCCATGACATAAATATGCTTTTCTTCCATCCCCACATCATCTTTAACTAAACTTTTCATGTCATCTTTAAAATTCGTCCAATTCGAAAAGCCCAGTCTGGATTCGTTTGAATCTGATAGATCAACATGTTTTAGATCTGTCAATTCGGGACGGTATTCGGACATATATTGTAATAGTAATTCTCGGTCAACCCGATGAAGATCTAACCTGATCTCATACATTTTATTAAGCCATAATGCAATATCATCTCTTTGCAGAGGTTTTGTGTCATTCATAAATTCGGGAATATACCCGCGCGTAGCTTGTCTTTCAAGAAAGTTATATACTGGATCACCCAAGGGAACAAAAAGCTGCATTGAGAATAAACTTGACGTCAGAAAAATTAAAACAATGCATCTAATATATAAGTTTCTATTGGACATCAATTTTTCTCCACAATTTTTTTTATTGTATCCAACATTTGTTTTGCAATTAAATTTCGATCATAATCCTTAGCTAATTTAGCACAACCTTTAACACATGACTTATAAAATTCTTTATTTTTTATCAATTCTTCAAGCTTTTCAAGAAAATCCTCTTCATTTTCCGGCTCAAAAGATAGTCCGGCGCCATACTTATCAATAACTTTTTCGGCTTCTCCCTTTAACCCTAATAATATGGGTTTACCCATAGCTGCATTTTCAAAGATTTTTGAAGGTAACGCTCCTAGAAACAAATCCGTTTTTTTAAGATTTACTAAAGCAATATCAGCGCATGCAATATAAGCACTGACTTCTTCCTTGGGAATTACGGGTAAAATACTCACATTATCAAGCTCTAACTCTTTTTTCAATTCGATCAGGTTCTCTTTTTCAGCTCCTCCACCAACAAAAAGAAAGTGTATCTCAGGAT
>CAZSGO010000197.1:0-3782 GCA_964606395.1 uncultured bacterium | reverse complement strand
CTGTCAAATCGCGTTTCTTTCACAAAATCAAGCAATTCTTGAAAAGCTTCTTCCGTTTCACCGGGGAATCCAACCATGACGGTCGTCCTTAAAGCAAGATTTGGGATTCCTATCCTAAGCTCGGTGATCAATTTTCGGATATGATCGCCGTCCTTACCGCGTTTCATAGCACGGATCTGGTCGGTATTGATATGCTGGATGGGGATATCGATATAAGGTAAAATACTTTTGGAATTATTGATCACGTCGATCAATTCACGATCAAAATGAGCGGGATGGGCATAATGCAAGCGGATCCAGGGAAAAACGTTCATCGCATCCAGATCACGTAATAGTTTAGGGAGTCTCACATCCTTATCAAGATCCCAACCGTAGGTCGTGGTATCCTGGGCGATCACGATCAGTTCTTTTACACCCTGTTTAGCCAAATTTTCGGCATCTCTCAGAATATCCACGGGCTTAAGGCTGACCTGCTTGCCGCGGATCAGCGGGATAGCGCAATAAGCGCAATTGTTGTTACAACCTTCTGCGATCTTTAAAAACGCGTAGTGACCGGGTGTCATTAATGAACGAGGAGCGGCAATGGCATCCCTGTGTAACAAATAGCGACCGACATCCTGAATTTCATTTACACCAAAAAAGGCATCGACTTCCGGAAGTTCTTTCTCAAGTTCTTCACGATAGCGTTGCGATAAACATCCCATTACGATCACGGACTTGATCTGTCCGTTCTCTTTTAACTTGATCGCTTGCAGGATGGTATTAATGCCTTCTTCCTTGGCAGGAAGAATGAATCCGCAAGTATTAATGATCAAAATATCGGACTCTTCAGCTACGTCAACGTATTTAAAGCCGCCGCTGAGCAGAAGTCCCTTGACCTCTTCACTGTCGACGAGATTCTTTGAACAACCGAGGGATATAATATTGAATTTCTTCATAGTGTCACTTTTTGATTTTTTGATATTAACCCCGACATATGGAGGGGTTTAACTAAGCAATAACCCGGGGTGAAACCCCGGGTACGGAACTCTTAAATAAGCAACCCCGAGCTTGTCGAGGGGTTGACCTTTATTAAATTCAATGATCTTTCAATTTATTAGATCAACCCTTCCACAAGGTCAGGGTTGATATGTTTATATACTTTTTTATCCCGGGATTACACCCCGGGCTATTACGTTGTTTTACTCCTCGACAAGCTCGGGGTAATTGATCATATTCATCTTCAACTTTTCAACAACACCATCTTCATGAATAGACCTCTTCCCGAAACATCGGGATCGAGATGACAGACTATGTGACATTTCAACCTTCTTCAACACTTCAACGCTTCAACGCTTCAACGTTTCAACTCTCTTCAAATCCCTCAAACATGGCATGTACATATTTCACGGGATCAAAAACCTGGAGGTCTTCCAGTTTTTCACCCAAACCGATAAATTTTACGGGAATATTCATTTTTCGTCTGATCCCGATCATAGAACCACCTTTGGCCGTACCGTCGAGTTTTGTGACGATCAAACCGCTGATGGGGGTCACTTTGGTAAATTCTTGCGCCTGAACGACCGAATTCTGTCCGATCGATCCATCGAGTACCAGAAGCGTTTCATGCGGAGCTTCGGGAATGATCTTCTGGATCACGCGTTTTATTTTATCCAACTCATCCATAAGATGTGTTTTATTGTGCAAACGACCGGCCGTATCAATGAGAATAACATCACTGTCACGCGATATACCCGCCTGAATTCCATCGTAAACGATGCCTGAAGGCGCTTTCGCCTCAAGGTTCTTAATGATATCCACTCCCGCGCGTTCGGCCCATATATCCAATTGTTCGATAGCGGCAGCCCGGTAGGTGTCACCTGCGATGATCAGGACTTTCTTTCCCTCACCGCGATAAAGTGAGGCCAATTTCCCGATCGTGGTTGTCTTCCCTGCTCCATTCACGCCAACGACCAAAATCACACAGGGATGATGAGTATCGACAGGGATGCTCAGATCGTCATCTTTGAACAGGTCTTCAAAGAGTTCGGCAATGATATCCCGAATATCTTCATAAGCCAGCAGTTCTTTCTTTCGAGATGCAATTGTGATCTTTTCCAGGATCAACTCGCAAACATCCGCTCCAAGGTCCGACTCATATAAAAAAGCTTCGATATCTTCCATAAAATCGTCCGAAATTTTCATTCCGCGCCCAAAAAGCGATAACAATCCCTCTTTGAAGCGATTCCTGGATTTACTCAGCCCTTTTTCGTAACGGTCGTCTTTTTGGACTTCTTGAACTGTCTCTTTTTCTTTATTTTTTCTTTTGAATAGACCCATATAAAATATTTTTCCAATTTATTAAAAGTATCAACGTCATGCATCGCGTCATAACATTATCTCATTTTATTTCAAATCCTTGCAAATGTACGGGAGGGTCTGGACCCTCCCTATTATTCGGGCGACTCCAGAGTCGCCCCTACATTAGCGCAAAATCAATCTTCTGACTCCCGGCTTCCCGCTTTTGCCTTCTTGCTTCTAAACAATTTTGCACTCTGAACACCGTACACAACCCAGGAGATCAGCATTAAAAGGGTTGAAAAATACAGAACATATATCGCATACAAATTCACGCCAAGATAAAATTCCAACAACCAGAACACACCGGCAATAGTCAGGAAAAGAATGAATAACTTGCCCGCAATATTTGCCCCGTTCACGATCTTGTATTTAATATAAAAGATCCGTTTCGTTATAAAAATACTGGCATCTCTCAACGTCAAGACGATCAGGAACCATAGCGGAAAATCCATACGGATGACCATCAGGACGATCATACCTGCGGCCACTACTTTATCGGCAAGGGGATCGATGAATTTCCCGAAATCGGAAACCTCATGAGATTTCCTGGCAACAAAGCCGTCCAGCCAGTCCGAGATCACACAGATCCCAAGGATCACAAGTCCCCATTGCCATTGATCTGTAGCAAAAAGCCAGACGGCAGGAATGGTCAGCACTATACGACCCATACTGATGATATTGGCCGCGGTGAAGTATCGGTTCGTGTCCGATTCTTGCGTAACGAATTTATCCTTTATTTCATCTTCAAACATTCCGTACCTCATTTTCGAATGAATAATAGTTTAAAATATGGTCTTTTTCAATGATTTGTTCAATGGGGAAATGATCAGCGATCGTCAGGTTTTCCATACGAATTACATGATCGGCAACCGCTATACAATCCAGCAAACGATGCGAAATGATAAACACCCGGCTTCTTTTTCGAATTTCATTGATCAACTCGTACATGCTCTGACGATACGCCATGTTCAATGCCGTCGTGGGCTCATCCAAGATCGTGACCGGCGCTTTGACCGCGGCGGCGAGACAAAGTCCCAAACGCTGCCTTTCGCCCTCAGAATAATGAGCCAATCTACGATTTTTTGCCATCAATTGGTCAATTTCAAGTTTGCTGGCATAGTCGTTGAACAACTTGGGATCAAAATGCTGTCCGACGGTATAGCGTTTATCTTTGTAGAGTTCAAGAATGGTATCCGGCGTATTCCCCGTAAATAGTCGTGTTAGATCCTGGGAAAGATAGGCGCAAAAAGGGTACTCCGAAAAAGCATGGATCTCACGTAAATGCGAATCGGACAAAAGTTTGATCAATAGAGATTTTCCGCTTCCGACAGATCCCATAATAGCCGTACAAGATGAGGCGGACAGATCGATCTCAAGAGAATTGATTAGCTCTTTCGTATCGGATATCTTGTATATAAAAGGAAGGATCTTCATTTAGTGAC
>CAZSGO010000196.1:0-3792 GCA_964606395.1 uncultured bacterium | reverse complement strand
GGGCGACTCACGAGTCGCCCCTACGATACCGAAATATTTCACTGACATTCATCATCTATAATTCATAATCTTCTTGTAGCCTATCTCCGAAATTTTGTAAACTATGGCATGATCACCTATCTAACAAATTGCCGCCTCTATAACTCGCCGGATCACATGGTGCATATCGGGTTGGACGAGGGTAAGATCGTTGAAATAAGGTCAAATTTGGACAGAAATGAGTCCATTTTGCTCGATGCCAAGGGAATGATCGTCGCACCCGGACTCATTGACACCCACGTGCACGGAGCAGGCGGCGCCAATCCGACGGACGGCAAGGCAGACAGCCTGCATACTATGGCCAAGACCCTGTGCAAGCTGGGGACCACGGCATTTACGGCTACATCATTTTATTTTAAACACTCGGATAACGCTCATCTGCAAATGATGGGACGTGTCGACACCGCCCAAGACGAGGCGGACTGTTTGGGTATTCACCTGGAAGGTCCTTTTATCCATCCGCATAAAAAAGGCGGGATCGCTATTGAATGCCTGGCGGACCCCGATCGGGAGACTCTATCTGATGTCCTGATGAAAACAAGCGGCAAATTGGCCATTATGACGATCGCTCCGGAACTTGCATGGAACGATAATGTCATTCAAATATGCAAGGAGTTCGGTATCGTAGCCTCGTTCGGGCATTCGTATGCAAACAATCGACAAGCCAAAGAGGGATTTGAGCAGGGGATGAGTCTGGTCACGCACTTGAACAATGCCATGCGAAAATTCGATCAGGGTGATGACTCGCCCTTCCGGGCCATTCTTGAAAGCAATGCTTATGTGCAAATGATCACGGACGGTGAACATCTGGATGAAAAGACCATCAAAACCTTTTATGAAAGCTTCACAGCGGATAGAATAGTCCTTATAACCGATGGAATTGAGTCCTGCGGGCTTCCTGACGGCGAGTATACCTTTAATGGTATCAAATACCGCAGCGAGAACGGATTGGCCTTCTATTCGGACGGATCGGGCAAGATCGGGACATCACTGTCCCTTTTTGAGATCATGATGCGTTTCAAGCGATTTACGGGATGTTCACTACAAGAAGCTATCCGGGCTGCAAGCGAAAATCCTGCCAAATGTTTGCATATCGATGATCGCAAAGGATTCATCAAACCAGGACATGATGCGGATCTTATCCTGATAGACGAGAACGATCGCCTTGTGCAAGTCATAATGAATGGCAAAGTAATTCTATAATAAGTGCTTAATATTCTGTATCTTATCAAAAATGATCACTAAAGATCAAAGCAAACCATGGAAATATTATGAAAAACAGATCTGTTGCATTCGTTTTCATCATTCTGATGATGATTAGCTTTCTTTCGGCATCCGATATGGATAATTATAAATCAGACTGGTCTATGTCCTGGGAAAATTTTTCCAAAAAAGAACAAAAGATCGGACTGGCATTGGGCGGTGGTGCGGTTTTGGGAGCGGCACATATTGGTGTACTTAAGGCCATAGATGAAATGGGTATAGAGATAGACTGTATTGCAGGTACCAGTATCGGTGCCTTTGTTGCAGGTCTTTATGCTTCCGGCTTGGACTGGCGCGATATTCAGGAAATATCCGAAAACCTCAATTGGTTGGATATATCGGAACTTTCATTTTCAAATATGGGATTACTGTCAAACAGGAAAATGGGCGAGTTGATCAGGGAGAAGATCGGCAAGGTAAAACTCGAAGATGCAAGGATTCCCATCGCCATGGTCACTGCGGATATTGAAACCTTGGAAAAAATTGTCTTAACAACCGGAGAAGTGGCGAAAGCTGCTATGGCCAGTACCTGTATCCCGGGTGTATTTATTCCGGTGGAAATTAACGGCAGAATGTTGGTAGACGGCGGGATCGTAGAGAACGTCCCTATTTCACCCCTTGAATCCATGGGTGCGGATATTATTATTGCAGTGGATCTCAATTCAGAACATAAAAATAGTCGACCTGAGAATATTCTTGAGGTTCTCTTAAGAACATTTGAATTAACCTCCAAAGTAGCTACTCATTATCAAACCAGAAATGCTGATATTATGATCAAACCCGATCTATCCGAATTTAACGTGGTTGATATCGGCCAATCACCGGCTCTTATTGAAAAAGGCTATCAGGAAGCCATTAAAGTTTTGAAACAATATTTTAAATGATGCTTTAGTCTGTTTCTTTTACGAACATCTCAAGAAGTTTCGGCATGACAGTCACTTCCATAGGGGTTACGCCAAAGATCTCGCCTTCGGGATTCAGTGTCTTTTCCGGGAAGGTTTCCACCTTGAAATGCTTGCCTTTATACACGGTAATATGAGGATTTGATAAATGCTCTCCGCTGTAAACGGTAGGCAGCGCTTTGATGATCTCACCTTTTTTACAATTATTAAGAACGACAACCTCAAGTTCGCCATCGTCAATAACGGATTCGGGTGAAATTTTCATATTTCCGCCAAAAATGGTGGAATTGGAAAAATTGACTAACGCGGCGTCAAATTCATGCAAAACGCCATCAACTTCAAGCTTGGTATGAAAGGGTTTGTAGCGCATGATCTCGACCAAGGCAGCAACCGTATAGGCGCCTTTGCCAAATACTTTTTTGTATTTGATCCCATTAATGCAAACATCGGTGGGCAATCCGAACCCGATGCAATTCAATGAGTAATAATCTTCATCTTCGGTATTGAATTTCATAACATCAACGGTTTTTTTCTTAGCGCCCAGAATAGCCTTAACACCGTCACGCCAGGTTTTCATGCCTATATCCTGCGAAAAGGAATTGCCGGTTCCCACGGGGATAACAGCAAAAGGAGGGTATTTCTTAAGATTTTTGTTCTTGATCAGTCCGTTCAGAACTTCATACATAGTACCGTCACCACCAACGGAAACAAGGATGTCACAGTCGTTCAGATCAAGATGTTTTACGATCTCGGTGGCATGATCATGGTACAACGTACCGTGGGCAAGGACCTCATGGCCGGCATCCGTTAAAGCTTGAATAGCCAATGGTGCCAGTTCTTTTCCGCGTCCACCTCCGGAATGTGGATTAAATACTAACTGAATTTTCACGATAGTCTCCGATTTGGGTTCGAGTGAAAAATAAGAAATAAATTTTATATCACAATAATAAATTCAGGATATTATACTTTGTCGGAACAAATATTTCACTTAATTTATTGTAATACTAAAGTATGAAACATTAATAAGAAGGATACTGACATGAAAAGATCATTTATAGCTTTATTTCTCGTGCTTGCTTTAATACTGGGTTCTTGTTCGACCACACGCGTCATTCAGAATAAACAACGCGATAAACTTCAGAGAAAAGCCGACAGATACCGTCTTTTCGGTGGGGTTGCCGAGATCGGTGAAGCCATGAGCCAACGTGAAGATATTGCCCGCGACAAAGCTCGTACCGATGCCTATATCAAGATCGGACAAAGCATTCAGTCCCGTATCGACGGCATCTCATCTCTCTATATCAAAGAAGAGGGACAAGGCGCTGAAACCGAGATCAAGGATATATTTGAAAAAAGCGCCAAGGTGATCATCAATACCACCATCCAGGGCATTTTTGCCGTAGACGAAACGATCACGCTAAAAGGCGATACCTATACGGCATATGTCCTATATGCCATTACACCCCGTTCAGTCAATACCCGCCTGATGAAAGAGCTTAAAGAACAACAACCTGAAGTCTATGAACGCTTCCTGCTCTCTAAAACACATGGGGATCTGGAATTGGAAGTTGAACAATATGAAAAAGAG
>CAZSGO010000195.1:0-3821 GCA_964606395.1 uncultured bacterium | reverse complement strand
TTCACCTTGTCCGAGTAATTCCAACTTGCTCCGTCCATGACCATTTCCTTTCTTTTCTGGCTTGTACGTTTGACTAACCCCGAAGTTATGATTTATTTTGACGGGATTAAAGAAAAAAATGGGGAATAAGTGAAGATATGACAAACAATTATGTCGCTAAAAAAAAGGAATGGAACTAAATATTAATTATTCTAGCTTCTCTTCACTCGCCACTCGTCACTTTTTCGGATATCCAACCGTTTGGCAAAGAATGATCGATTGGTTATCGGATAATTCCATCGCTTTATGAAGCTTTTCAGAATTATACCATCCACGGACTACAGTGCCTAATCCTTCTGATGTGCAGAATAAATAGACGTTTTGAGAGATAAAGCCTACGTTGGCATAACTTGATGTGGCGGAAGATTGTTTTTTGGTGTCGGCGACAAAGATCAAATTTAATGGAGCGGATCCAACAAAAGGTTGCTTTCCGGTCGCTGCCCTGATATCTTCGGATTTGATCAACTCAAGACTGTGTTTTTCGGCATTATAAAGGTACAGACCTTTTTCTAGTGTCAGGTAAATTGATATTTCCTGCTTGTTCATGGATGAAGGGGCTGTTCGTTTCTTGAGTTCGTTACGATTATATCCCCATGCAGCCCAGAGAAGATTTGAAAGCGTTTGCTCCGAAAGTTCTGCATTGGTAAATGAACGTATGCTCTGCCGTTGGTTCAATGCCTCCATTAAAGGCATCCCGCCTTCTTTTTGAGCGGCCGGTAAGATGATCGTATTTTTTACTTGTTGTGCAATTGCACGTTTTGGGGTTAGGAATGAGAACATAATAACTCCGATCAATAAAAAGTATAGTAGTTTTTTCATTTTGGACTCCAGTGTTTTTTTAAACTCTTTTAAATACCATTATTAGCACAATATACATATGTATTGCTGAATATGTTATGAAAAATTTCAAGCACTTGTCTGGAATGACCATGCACGAAAAGTGTGCTGTTTGAATCTAAACCATGAAAAATGTGTTTTTCGACCAGCCCGTGAATATAGGGGTCATGCGGAAAAATATTTGAAATATCAGAAAAGTGTATCTTATTTAGACCTTTCTTTGATAATTCATTTTTTAGGTAATTTAACCAGCGTGATAGCCTGAACAAAGTTATGAGGTCCAACTCATTTAAAAGATTGTCGGCCGGCCAAAATCGTGTTAGTCGGGCTTCTTTACAATTTCCGGGTATATTGGGAACTGTCATTTTCATTCCGGGGATGTAATAAAATGGTGAGATTCCCAATATCAACGGCAATTCACTCAGGAGGAGCATCGTTTCCAATATCTCTTCCAATCCTTGCTTTGGGAGTCCGGCAATAAAATGCCCCATTACTTTTAATCCTTTTTCTCCGGCATAGTGAGAAATTCTTTTAAAATGTTCGATATTCGTATTACGGTGCAAATGCCTCAGTTGTTCTTTTGAAGCGGTTGCAATGGATAGGTTCAGGAGTTTCATGCCGTTTTTTACGAGGAGATCTATGATCTCTTCATCCAAATGTTCTGCGGATAGTCCGTTCATGGCATAGAGTACTATCTTACCTCTAAATCTTTGTACCATCTGTGTGAGAAGATCAACACAATGGTCTCGCTTAAATGTGAAGTTATCATCTTCAATATCAAATGCACGGATACCGCGATCATAAGCATTTTGCATCTCTTCCATGATCATTTGAACGGGTTTCAGTCTTAATGGAGAACCGAATGTTCTTGAAACGGAACAAAAACGGCACCCCATGGGACAACCCCTTGACGTAGATAGCATGATCGCCGGTTCACCAGCGATACGATATTTTTCCGCAGATAAAAGATCAGCTATGGGTTTAATGTTAAATGTGGGTGCCAATTGGGCTTCATTCCAGTATTTATTTTCATTATTCCAAATACCGGGTATTGTGCTGATAGTATGTTGATCCTTTATTAGTAAGGCAATATATTGCCGGAAAGCTTCTTCACCTTCGCCCATGATGCAGTCATCAATATCCGGACAAGCGGTAAACAGGGAATGTTCAGGACCTACATTTTGTCCACCCACCACCACTCGCGAATGGGGCGAGACGGACTTGATAATTTCCGCCAGAGTAATGACTTCTTGAGAATATGTGTAAAAATTTGTTGAGATGGCGCAGACATCATATTTTTCTTTACTGAAATACTGTCGTATGTATTCCCAGCTGGCACCCCAATGATAATAGGTATGAAATACCGAAATAGGGGAGCGGTCATAAGGAAGAAATGGTTTGATCGCTTTGAAAGTAGCTGGGATGGGGATGGTTTGACGTCCATGACCGGTGATAAGATCAACAATATCGATCGCAATATCCAAATTATCAAGGGCTCCGGCCAAATAGGTCAAGCCCAGAGGATAAGTTCTCTGAACTGTAGAATAGAAATCCTCGATCGGTGGTTGTATGAGAGCGATTCGCATGAATGAATTTAGAGATAAAATTTTACAAGCGACTCAATTTTCTTAATTTTTATGTCAAAAGTTGTGATCTTGCTCACATATATCGCTTTTTAGTTGAGAATTGGCAAATATAATTGATTCAGTTGGGTTAAAATGAAAAGTTGAGAAAATTGAGTCTCTTGTTTAATAATTCTTTTTTGTACTGGTATATTTTATTATTTTTTAAAACTTGGGGACTAATTACAACACACACAGGAGTTCTTATGATATCAACCATCCTTTGGACGGTCATTTTTCTTGCTTGTCCGGCTTTCGTTTTATGGATCTGTTCTAAAAATAAATTTCTCGATAATCTGGGAGCCATTGTTGTTTGTTACGGTATTGGACTTGTTATTGGTAATGTCGGTATTCTTCCGGAAAATATTTTGGGCACACAAGAAACGTTAAATATGCTTGTTATTCCGCTTGCATTACCCCTGATATTTTT
The DNA here is from genome assembly GCA_964606395.1 of uncultured bacterium. Lineage (GTDB taxonomy): Bacteria > Fidelibacterota > Fidelibacteria > Fidelibacterales > Fidelibacteraceae > M50B103. Next base: position 893 of record CAZSGO010000195.1, on the reverse strand, counting down.
CTCAATGAATTTACGAGGTTGGGGTAAAAAACAAGCAGCTATGAGCGCAAAAGCATTTTCGGGCGCATTGGCGGCCATTGTTATCGCTTCATTTATTGCCTACGCGATTTTTAATCCGTATCTAGGAAGCGAAGGTTGGAAAATGAGCGGTATGCTGATCGGTTGTTACAGTGGGGGAACACCCAATATGGCTGCTATCGGTACCGCTTTGGAAATGACCTCTTCGAATTTTATTGCCGTCAATACTGCTGATGTATTTGTTGGTGCATTTTTATTAATGCTTTTACTGTCGGTAATTCCGCGGATCTTTAGGAAAGTACTTATTCCTTTTAAAAAATTGTCAGATGAAGAACATAAGATCAATATCACTCAGATGGATGCCTTTGAACTTTATTTTAAAGGATTTACAAAAAAAGATCTCCTCCCATTAATTGGAGCTTTTGGAGTGTCGGTTGTGATCTTCGCCATCGGGGGCGGTGCAAGCTTCCTGGTGCCCGAAGGGCTGTCCTCTGTCGTTGCAATTTTAATAATAACGACCCTCGGCGTGTTGGCTTCATTCATTCCTAAAATTCGAAAGATTAGAATGACCTTTCAATTAGGGCATTATTTATTGCTGGTATTTGCTATGGTTATCAGTTCTATGGCGAATGTTGGTGATCTGGTTGGGGTGGCTCCGACAATTATGCTGTATATTTCAGTGCTGTATGTTTTTGCTTTTACAATTCATGGCCTGTTCTCAAAATTAATGAAAGTAGATTCAGATACTCATCTTGTTGCGATGACCGCTCTGATCTATTCACCGCCTTTCGTACCCGTTGTTGCAGCAATACTTAAGAATAAACAAGTGATCATGACCGGGATGCTGGTAGGTATTGTTGGTTGGGTGATCGGCA
>CAZSGO010000194.1:0-3825 GCA_964606395.1 uncultured bacterium | reverse complement strand
TAAATATTGATCTCGTCGCGCTTGATAAAGTACAAGAGCAGGTCGACCGGGCCCTCAAAAACATCCAAATGGATCTTGTAGCTCATTCTGCCTTTTATCCTTTTTACATCTTATAAAAATACGGATTTTAAGGGAAAAATAAAACAAATTAATAGAGATTGTGATATGCCTCACACAAAGGTTACAAAGGCTCAAGACCTCACACAAAGCCACAAAGCCACAAAGTACCGCAAAGAAGATAATTTTATTCCACAAAGGTAATTAAGACCTGGTAAGAATAATCGCCAAGTAAACAAAGTTCACCAAAAATTCTTTGTGCTCTTTATTTACTTGGCGGAAGATTATACAGTGGCCTTGTTAATCTTAGTGAGGTAAAAATATTCTTTGTTTCTTTGTGGTACTTTGTGGCTTTGTGTGAGGTCTTTTCTTGGGCATAAAAACAGGTTTTAAAAAAACGGACCACTTTCGTGATCCGTTTTAATCTTGAAATGTATAAGATAATTATATCTTATCCGTCTCCACAACTTTGGCCAAAATATCGGCATATTGGATCAGCAGGTATTTAACGCCGTCATATTCGACTTCGTCACCGCTGAAGCTTTTGTAAAGGACAACATCGCCGACCGCAATTTCGCAGTCTTCAATATTGCTGACTGCCAAAACCTTTGCGCTTGTTTTCTTTTCTTTTGCCGTATCGGGGATAATGATACCCGAAGCTGTTTTTTGTTCGCCTTTTTCTTCTTTGATCTCAAGAAGAACGTATGGATTAACCGGTTGTAGTTCTTTCATATATGATTCCTTTCGTGTTTATGATTTGATCTCAAGCAATTGATTGATCTTTGCTTTGTCAAAACCGATGATCATCTGTCCGTTGATATCGGTTTGCGGCACGCCGCGTTGTCCGCTGCGTTTGACAAGGTCTTCAGCCGCTTTCATATCCCGGGAGACATCAACATCACGAAATATGATATTGTGGTCCTTAAGATAATTCTTTAGCGTTGTGCACCAATGGCAGGTCGGGGTCGAATAAACGGTCACCCGTTTTTGCGGTTTTGCATTTCCTTCATGGCTACCCTTGGAAATACTCACATGCTCAAAAATATTGCTGTAGTGCCCGTTCTCGTTGCAGCCTTTGACGATATTTTTCAATTCGCCCTTCTCAAAGATCAAAAGATTGGGAACGCTTTCGATCCCGTATTGAGGATGGATATCGCGGACTTCAGAAACATCCGCGCAAAGCAGTGTGATCTCTTTTGTCTTTTCGGCGGCATCCCGGATATTGGCATAAGCGCAATCGCTGGCGTCCGTCCCTTTTTTATAGAGCAGCAGATACACCGTCTCTGCGCTTTTCAGGTGCGTTTCCAGTTCACCCAGTGACCGGATCGCTTTCAATGTTTTCATATTCAGCTCCTTTATTGCGTTTTGGCCTTCCTTAACCCGCAAAATCAAGAACTTCTTTTCACGGTGATAAATTTAACATGTTTAAGAAGAATTTCAATAGAAAAATCCAAGAACCTCACACTAAGACACAAAGTACCACAAAGTCACAAAGAAGAGAATATTTTAACCACATAGGTAAATAAGACACGGCAAGAATAATCGCAAAGCGTACTAAGATCACAAAGTAATATTTTAAGCTTGAAATTTTAATTTGATTTGTTGAAGATGTTTGGGAGCGCGTCCAGTGCGACGCCCTCCTTCGTTAAAACTTCCGCCAGCTGGCGGACTGAAGCGCTTGACTTTCTTTTGTTTCTCCCATGGGGATCCCTGTGGGATTTTCTTTGGTCAAGCAAAGAAAAGAAAGGGTAAATCCATGAATAGATCTCTTCCCGTCCCGATGCTTCGGGATCGGGATCGAGATGACAGGTCTCCTAAACTTTATATTTCTTTTGCTTAAATAGGTTTTTCAAACTCGCCGTGTTCATAAATTAGGGCTTCGTTCAAAATGATAGGTTTTTTGGGGATTGTAATTGATAGCTATTTTCAATATCTTATTCATAATATTATCATAAAGGACCCACCATGAAGAAAAAAGACGTCGCATTAGTCCTGTCCAGCGGAGGAGCCAAGGGGTTTGCCCATGTGGGAGTGATCCATGCGCTTGAACGAAACGGGTTTAATATTCATTCGGTGGCCGGAGCTTCGATGGGGTCGCTGGTCGGCGGACTCTACGCTACGGGCGAATTGGAGAGTTTTATAGATTTCATGGAGAATATGGATCTGCGCGAAATGTTGAAATTCGTGGATATCAATCTGGGTCCCGGCGGCATGGTAAAGGGCGACAGGATCATTGAAAAATTAAAAGAATTGATCCCGGACAGAAATATTGAAGATCTGGAATTACCTTATTGCGCCATAGCTACGGATATTGTGGAAGGTGAAGAAAAAGTCTTTACTTCGGGGAAACTCTATGATGCGATCCGTGCATCCATTTCCATTCCTACGGTCTTTACACCGCATGTCATTGACGGTCATCATTATGTGGACGGTGGTGTGGTCAACCCCATTCCGGTCAACCGTGTTCATCGCAAGAAACGTGATATCGTGGTAGCCGTAAATGTCAATGCCACCGATCCGGATGAATTCACTATCCCGCTGCCAAGCGCAGAAAAAAAAGACGAACGCAAACTTCCCGAAGCGCTGACCAATTTCCTGGAAAAGGCCGAAAAACTCCTCCCCGGCAACAAAAATGACCGCATTTCCACCTTTAATATCACGAATAAAAGCATTAATCTTATGCTTAACCAGATATCCGAATTAACGCTTAAGCTGACACCACCCGATATCGAGATCAATCTTCCGGTGGATTGCTACGGAACTTTCGATTTCTACAAAGCCAAGGAGATCATCGAATACGGTGACAAGGCGGCGGAGAAAGCGATTACTAAGTACTTGAAAAAATAGTATAACGATGATGCGAAAAATAATGAACACCGAACATTCGAGCATTTGAATTTCGATATTTACTTCGATTGTTCATAAGTTCATTTTTTCAATATTCATGATCCAAGAACACACCGGCCTTCATGTAGGTTGGATAATTTAAATCGCATTTCAGCGATCTTGGGAATAAAAAAATGATAGACAATCAACTACAACGTATTTTGGACATCGATCCCAAAGCCACGATAGCAACGCGCGGCTATTATACCAATTATCCTGTCAAGGCCTATGTTCTCAAGAACGATTGCGCTTTGATCGTCGGTTTTACCGATCAAATGTGGATCCATTGCGTTGGTCAGGATAAAAACGATCTTGAAAAACTCCTTGATGAATATAAGGATATGTCGTCCTATTTTTACTCGGTCGAAGAGTGGATGCTGCCGCTGATCCTGAAGAATGGGGAAGAGGAATGGCATATGGAAACCGTGCGTTATATGCTGGATCCGGATGTGCCCTTGCCCGAGCCCAGGAACGAGATCGTACCCTTAAGTCCCGACCATACGGACTATATCTTTGAACATACCAATTATCGCGAGTTTACCGATAAAGATTATATCCGCGATCGTCTTGAGCGTGATATTTCCGCATCGATCGTGAAGGACGGAAAACCGGTCGCATGGGGATTGACACACGATGACGGCGCACTGGGCTTTCTGCATGTTCTCCCCGAATATCGCAAGAAGGGCTATGGTCGTGATATCGTGCTGGCACGTATTGCCAAAAAACGCGAACTCGGACTGCCGGTTTACTGCAATATTGTCCCGGATAATCTTCCGGCGATCAAATTGATGGAGAGTTTGGGATTTAAGGCGGATAGGAAGATATTTTGGCTGAGGTTGAAGACGTGAGACGTAAATGGATGTAGGGACGGACCTATGTGTC
>CAZSGO010000193.1:0-3832 GCA_964606395.1 uncultured bacterium | reverse complement strand
AATATGCTCTCGAAAACTGTCAGTACCCCTTCCCAAGGCCTAAATATTCAATGTTGGCAATACTTGGAAAAATATTTTTACAATCAACTACCACAGGAGATTCCATTAGTTTGGTGAAATCACTGGTATTTATTTGTTTGAATTGATCATGATCAACGACAAATATTACACAATCTGCACCTTTTAATGCATCTTCCATGTTCTTTTCAGAACAGAACTCTCCGACATCAGTCTTTATCAATTTTGCATAAGGGTCATAAACCTTAACGCGGGAACCAAGATTCACAAGTTCTTCTAGTATTTTTTTAGCTGGTGATTCTCTTGTGTCAGCAATATTTTTCTTATATGCTATTCCCATCACTGCAACTGTTGATCCGTATATTCTCTTATCTACCTTTTTCAGACCATTTTCGACCAAATTCACAGCGTGTATTTTCATGTAATTATTGATCTCGCCGGACGTTTCAATAAATCTCGGTATAAAACCATATTTTTTCGCCTTATATGACATATAGAAGGGGTCCAGGGGGATACAATGACCTCCAATCCCGGGGCCCGGATAAAATGGCATAAACCCATACGGTTTTGTCGATGCAGCATCAACGACCTCCCATGTGTCTACACCCATTTTTTCAAAGATTAAGGCTAATTCATTCACGAGAGCAATATTGACATTTCTGAAGATGTTCTCTACAATTTTTACTGATTCAGCTGTTCGAGCATCTTTTACATTCACAACCTTGTTGATAATGCTTCCATAAAGCAAAGATGCAATTTTTGTACATTCTTCATTAATACCCCCAACTACTTTTGGAGTGTTGATAACAGTATATTCCTTATTTCCAGGGTCGATCCGTTCCGGTGAATAAGCAAGACCAAAATCAACTATGGCTTTAAGTCCGGAATTTTCTAATATTGGAAGAACAACTTCTTCGGTAGTTCCGGGATAGGTTGTACTCTCTAATATCACAAATTGCCCTTTCCTCAGAATATTAGCAATTGTGCTGCATGAACTCTTTATGTAACTCAAATCAGGTTCGTTCTCATTTGCTAGAGGTGTCGGGACACATATTATTATAAAATCACATTTTTTGAGATCTTCACATTTATTTGTTGGATAAAATGACTTATTCAAATGAACGTTTAAATCTTCATCAGATATGTCCTGTATATGGGAGGTTCCCTTCAGTAAATGGTTAACTAATGAGTCATTTACTTCATACCCTACTACATTGAACTTTTCTGAAAACGAGATCGCAAGTGGAAGACCTACATAACCGAGGCCTATTACACCGATATTTGCTGTTCTATCTTCGATTTTTGTAATTAGTTCTTTCATGGTATTCCCCACTCATGAAAAAAATACTTCAATTCTTAATTATGTTGTCCTACAAGATCAAACACGAGATCAACCATAAACTTTGTAACATCGATCTTATCTGCCAGCAACTTCTCCCGTTTAGTTTTTCCGTCTTGTCTCAAATTAGGATCTTTCAATAGTTCGATTGCCTTACCAAATGCCTCTCTTTCCATTGATTCTGGATTTGTGCAATTATATACCAGGTCATATTTTTCCTCTTCCTCATCCATGTACCCCAGCCTTAGAGTATTAACATAAATCGCATGAGTACCCAGAATAGCACATTCAGAAGCTGTCGTTGCCCCTTCCCCTATGTACAATGTGGCATAATACAACAGGTCATGCAATTTTTCCGGAGAAATTTTCATTTTATATTTTTCTAACTCAGGGTCAAGTTTTGCCTCCGAAGTGATCAATACACGCCCATATTTTTCGAGCTCTTTTACGAATTCCATCTTGTTCTGTATTCCATGCTGACCAATATCATGGCTTGCACCCCAGGATACAAATCTCAAAATTATGAATGTGTCATCCTCAGTTAGTCCAAGTTCTTTGAGAACTTCCGGGTTTGGGGTGAAATAACTCGGATGCAAGTATGCAAGTTCATGGTAACCATTGTATTGAACATGTTTTTTGCCCAGATCTTTAGTATAACATTCGGGAGTGCAAATACACGATACAAAGGGAAAAGATGCATGATTGATAAGTTTTGCATGTTCTGTATCCGTAAAACTAATTGATTTTGCTTTTGTGATTTTTGAGACGTGTGCGCCAAATATATTCCCAATACCAACAATAATATCTATATCGTACTTTTGTTGTGTTTTGTAAGTTTTCAAATCCCCTTTGCTTAGAAGCTTTGCATACCCTAATAAGCCATTGGCGCTTTTTCCATAAACTTCATACTTAAAATTATATTTATTCAAAAGGTCTAAGGAAACCTCCTTATCAACCGTGTTTATAACCACTTTATGATCACGTTTTTGCATCTCCCAAATAAAATTTTTAAAAAAATGCACATGCGCAGGATGGCCAATATCAACCAGAATTTGCATAATTCAATCCCCATTAATTTTCTAAATTTGTCCACTAATTACGTCCATTCTTTGAATTTCATAAATTTGCCCGGTTATTTACTAAATCGATTCTCTCATCCAGAATATTTTTTTGTTCATGCCTGGATGAGTAGGGACAGTCAAGTTTTTAGTTGTCATCTTTTCAGCTACTGGGAAATCTGGAGATTTTTCATAGAGCAGGTGTGGAAGTGAGTTTTCAAGAGATGAAATTTTCAAAAAGTTCATTTACATTTTTGTAACTCGAAAAGGCATAACCGGAAACCGATGGGATATAGTGCCAGTCTTCAATGTCGACTGTAGCCGAGAACTTATTATTTCTTATCCCCCTCATACGCTGGCTCTCACTGTTACGTTTCATCAAAATCTTTTTTCCGATATTGACTGCCAGATCCGCTGAATAATATAAGCCCCATCCAGCAATACTTGAAGACCATCTCTCCGGATGGGTTAAAATATAAAAATTATTATATTCGCCCTTCTTTATCAACTCTATAAGATCCTCTGTTGTATTTGCAAAGACCTGTTCATTTTTGCAGGGAATATAATCTCTTATATTGTTTTCAAAGCTCCACGTTCTTCCGGTATCAGATAAGTAGTTGAGGTCATCTCCTGCGGAGAGGTAGGCTTCCCCTATTATTTCGAAGTCCCTGAAATCATGGGTATTCCAGAGGTCGAGGTTATTGTATTTTGATAGAGGTTTCCCGTGCATGGAGATTGTTCTGACTTCACAAATCTTTCTGAAATCGTCCAGACGGGATCGGAACAGGTCGATGGCTTCTTTGGGATTTCCATCGGTCTCACTTAAGGTCTCGTAGTGATAGCCGATTTCATGCCCCATATCTCTGATCTTGCGTATGATGTTGGGTTTGAATACACTTTTGATTGACCTGAAATAGTATGTTGCTCTTATGCCAAGTTCTTGTTCAATCTTTGCCGTCGTGAGAGAATGTCCCGGCATTCTGTCAACATCGTGGCGCATCAATATGAAACGTTCCGGATGTTTGTTATTCAGGTATTCGGTTATTGTTACTGTGGGGTAGGTACTGGATATTGTCTCACAGAGTTGGCGGAACCTATGGACCGTGAAATCATGTTCTTTAATGGTCAACATTAAAGATCACCACAATCATTTTTTTTTGATGTTCAAAGCTATTTAACTCAACCCAGCATATGATGTTTGCAATGTTCATTCCTGGTCATCTCTCTCACACTTGCCATCTTTTTTCTTGAAGGTCTTAAGGTTCTATCTGGCTGGCATTTTTTTGATTGTCGGCGCTTGTTATGGGTGCACCGTTATTTCTGAACCTTCTCGCCAGGTCCATTGACAATATTGAGCGCTATTTTGTGACTGCAACCTGCTGTTCACATGGCTTGAGTTCTTCGAATCATCTTTTTT
>CAZSGO010000192.1:0-3839 GCA_964606395.1 uncultured bacterium | reverse complement strand
AGGAACCAAAGAACAACAATGATAAGAATAAAAGGCAAAAAGCTCATGATACCGCGTCCTGCGGCAGCACCTTCGGCAGCACCGTTAGCTGCTTGCAACATAATTGATAACATAATTTCTCCTAGATTTTAAATAACGTCGTAGATTAATTAAATAATAGGTAAATATCAAGGAGATTAACGACCATTAATCATTATGTGTACCCCATTCCATCGGGTTATTATTAATGTATCGCCGTTTAATATTTAATTCATCATTTTCAATTCGTAAAACACGATCATGATATCGCGGATGCCAACCAAAAGGAATATTATTTGTTCTTGCATATTTTGTTACCCCAATTTTAAAACCACGTACAATTGCACCCAGATTTTGTGATTGAGGGCCGAATTTATTTGTTTGCTTTGGGGTATTACTTTGAATTTGTAGAGACGCAAGATCTTGCGTCTCTACAATTACGTCATTTTGATGTTTATTGATAAAAATTATACCGTGAACATGGTTCGGCATAATCACATATTTATCCAAATATACAAACGGATAATGCTTTGGAATTTCCTGCCAACATTTATCTGCAATTTTACCTAATTTGTTCAAAATCATTTTTTTATTATTTATATGCCCAAAAAAATGATTCCCGTTTTTCGTTTTAATTGTTACGTAATAATAGCCATTTGCTCCATAATCCCGATTGGGTAACCTGAATGTTTCTACCCGGTATTTATTTTTGAATAATGTACTTTTTTCGTCCATATTTATGAAAAACATAAACAGATATTTATTTACCGGCAAGCCCATTTTCAGAGATGTGATTGGTATCACAATTCCCTGAAACTCGGCACAGGATATTTAATGTGAAAAAAAGTATATTTTTATTCAATTTTTCTTGTATAATGCATGTATATTAATTATAATCCTCTTCGAAATGGGGATCAGTTCCATTAAAAAGGGAGAAAAATGCAGTCAGAAGAGATCTACAAGAAGTTTCCTAAGAATGAAGCCTCGAACATGATAGCCATGCTTCAGGACATTCAAGGCATTCACGGCTATTTGCCGGAAGATGATATTATCCGGGTCGCGCGCCATTTGGGCGTCCCCACCAGTCGTGTATACGGTGTTGCAACTTTTTATAACCAGTTCCGCCTCACACCCCTCGGCAAGCATGTTATTCGTGTATGCCGCGGTACCGCTTGCCACGTAAAGGGTTCATTGGATATTCTCCAAATTCTTGAAACCGAATTGGGCATCTCGGCAGGTGAAACAACAAAAGATCTGCAATTCACAATTGAAACGGTTGCCTGTATAGGTGCTTGTTCCATTGCTCCGGTTATCGTGATCGATGACAAATATTACGGTGGACTGACCAGTAAGTCGGTTTACAAACTGATCAAAGAATACACAAAAAAAGACTAGGCGGGTGATAATGAATACATTTAAAGAAATTTTATCCAAAAAAGTCCCTGCCGAAAAATTCGTTGAAGTGATCGGCGGAAAATACGATGCCAGCAAAGCCGGTATCACTCCGGACAATATTCTTGAAATGAAATCCATCATTTCAATGGAGAACGCCGAAAAGCCTGTTGTCCTTGTTGGTATGGGTACCTGCGGGCTTGCAAACGGTGCACAAGCCGTTTATGATATGTTCGTTCAGGAGCTGAAAAAATATGAGATCGATGCAGTCCTGTCCAAGGTTGGTTGTGTCGGTTTTTGTGCCGAAGAGGTGATCGTAGATGTAAAGGTCCCGGGATTTCCCCGCATTTCCTACAAACGCGTAACCCCTGCAAACGTTGATACGATCATTGAACGCACCATCGTTAACAAAGAACCGGTCATTCAAAAGGCGCTTGGTAAATATACCGATGCCGATCCTTCCATTTGGCCTGAAATTCCACTATTAAAAGATATCTCTTTTTTCAAACTGCAAGAAAAAGTCGTTCTTGAAAATTGCGGTGTTATAGATCCCGAGAATATTGATCAGTATCTTGCTCGCGGCGGTTACCAGGCGCTTTCTTCAGTCCTAAGCGATAAATCTCCGCTGGATGTGATCGAAGATACAAAAAAAGCCGGTTTACGCGGTCGCGGGGGCGGCGGATTCTTATCCGGCAAAAAATGGGAATTTGCCTATAACGTAGAAAGCGATCAAAAATACCTTATTTGTAATGCCGATGAAGGCGACCCCGGTGCATTCATGGACCGTGCCGTTCTTGAAGGCGACCCTCACAGAGTCGTTGAAGGTATGGCCATAGCGGCCTATGCCATCGGCGCTAGCAAGGGTTATGTTTATTGCCGCGCCGAATATCCTTTGGCCATCGCCCGTTTGGAAAAAACGATCGCCGATGCCATGGATTACGGTCTGCTGGGTAAAAATATCCTGAACAGCGGCTTTTCATTTGAGCTAAAGATCAAAAAAGGTGCCGGCGCATTTGTCTGCGGTGAAGAAACGGCACTTATACATAGTATCGAAGGTAAACGCGGCATGCCGAGACCTCGTCCTCCCTTCCCCGCTGTTTCCGGTCTCTTCGGCAAACCCACGATCATTAACAATGTTGAGACCCTTGCCAATGTGCCCGTCATCTTCAGTAAAGGTGCCGATTGGTATTCATCTATCGGGACCGCTTCTTCTAAAGGCACTAAGATCTTTGCCCTATCGGGTAAAGTTGTGAATACCGGTTTGGTTGAAGTCCCTATGGGAACAACCATTCGTCAGGTCATTTTCGATTGCGGCGGCGGTGTTGCCGACAATAAGAATTTTAAAGCTGTTCAGATCGGTGGCCCCTCGGGCGGTGCTTTACCCGAACAGTTCCTTGATACCGAGATCGATTACGAGAATCTTAAAAAGATCGGCGCCATGATGGGGTCCGGTGGTCTTGTCGTAATGGATGAATCAACCTGTATGGTTGATCTGGCAAAATACTTCATGCAATTCATTACATCCGAATCTTGTGGAAAATGTATCCCCTGCCGTGAAGGCACCAAACGACTTCTTGAGATCCTGGAAAGGATAACAAAAAGTTACCGCGAGGAAGAAACAGAGATCGATTCCTTGATGCGCTTTCAGGGCATGTTATACCTTGAACGCCTGGCTGATGTGATCAAAGATACTTCGTTATGCGGACTCGGGCAAACGGCTGCAAATCCTGTCATCAGTACTTTACGATATTTCCGCGATGAATATGAAGCCCATCTTTACGATCGTACATGCCCTTCCAAAGCTTGTCGTCAGATGTTGACATACACTATCAATGAAGACAAATGTATCGGTTGTACACTTTGTGCGACACGCTGTCCCGTTAACGCGATCAGCGGAGAACGTAAAGAAGTCCATTTCATCGACCAGGAAGCTTGTACGCATTGCGGTCAATGCGAATTGAACTGTCGTTTTGATGCGATCATAGCGGAATAATAAAAGAGAGAGGATAACATGAATATAAAAATAAATAATAACGCGTATTGGGCTAACCCGGGTGAAACGATCCTTCAGGTTGCACACCGCGAGGGCATCAAAATACCCACTCTTTGTTACATGGCCGACCTCACGCCGACAGGTGCTTGCCGCGTTTGTGTGGTTGAGATCGACAACGGACAAATGGTTCCTGCTTGTGCTTATCCCGTAGCCGAAGGTATGGACGTTCAGACCAACTCAAAGAAAGTCCGGCGCGCACGTAAATCTATTATCGAATTATTGATCGCCAACCATCCTCAAGATTGTCTTGTTTGCGTTCGCAACGGATGTTGTGATCTTCAGGATCTGGCAGCTGAGTACGGTGTTCGTTCTTATCGTTACGTTGGAGAAAAAAGAAGCGGCAAACTTGATCTTGCAAGTCCGGCCGTTGAACGCG
>CAZSGO010000191.1:0-3857 GCA_964606395.1 uncultured bacterium | reverse complement strand
TGGTACAATAACTGGACCGATGATTACAGCGCCATGCAGCAGAAGATCTATGATAATGCCTTGCGTTGGGTGCAAAATAACGATTATACGGTCGCCCCGGCGGGCAGAGCCTGGCAAACGGTGTTGGATTCCATGGATTTTCCTCTTCATTATCTGCATACCGAAGATTGGAATCACCCCACACCTAAAGGGTCCTACCTTTTGTGTTGCGTGCTTTATTGCACCCTTTTTCAAGAGCCCTGCACGACCAATACCTACACAGGCGGCATCCCCGGCGACGAGGCCGAATGGTATCAAGAACTCGCTTCCAGGATGGTCCTGGATTCACCCGATCTTTGGCATCTCCCAAATCTTGAAAGCGCAACTCTTTTCAACGTTTCAACGCTTCAACGCTTCAACCTCTCTTGTTACCCCAATCCTTTCAACCCTTCTACCGTGATCACTATGCACTCTGCACTAGGCAGCAAGACAAAGATAAATATTTACGATGTAGCAGGAAGATCAGTGAAAGAATTATACAATGGCTATCTCGATGCCGGTCAGCATGAATTCCACTGGAATGCGAGTCATGCGAGTGCCGGTGTGTATATTGTTTCCGTGCAGCAGGGAAATGAGATACAAACACAAAAAGTAGTATACCTGCCCTAAGACGATCCGCAGAATATCACAGTTGAAGAAAAATAGTCATCCTGAACTTGCTCGCCATGGTGAAGCCAAAGGCGTAGCGTGGTTTCAGGATCGGAATAATTTGATCAATCGGAAATATAACACCCGATTCCAATTGGGCCGATCCTGAACAAATTTCCTGCGGCCCCGATGCTTCGGGGTTTCAGGATGACACGTTTCTTTTCACACTCCAGATCCCACACTTCTTTGTGATCTTATGAACCTTAGCGGTTAGTTGTGGTCTTATGAACCTTTGTGGATAAAGTATTTTCTTCTTTGTGACTTTGTGGTACTTAGTGGCTTCGTGTGAGGTCTTAGATCGACAAAATATCCATCAGATCCAACAAGCTCTGGTCAAGCTTCCGCTTATCCCGTTTGGTGTCTGCGAAGAGATTGTGGACAATGCGGCCGTGTACCAGGCCGATCATGATATCGCGCTCGCCGGCCAGCAGGGCCTGTACCGAGGCGGCGCCCATGCGGCTGGCGTTGATACGGTCCCGGGCGGTGGGAGAGCCCCCGCGCTGAATGTGTCCCAAAATGGTCACGCGCACATCGTATTCGGGATAATCTTTTTCAACTTTCTCGGCGATCTTGAAGGCACCGCCGGCTTCGTCGCCTTCGGCTACCAATACGATGCTGCTCTTTTTGTGCCTTAAATTATCATTGTCCAAATAGGCCTTAAGCTTGGCAAAATCGCCTTTGATCTCGGGGACCAATATGGCTTCCGCGCCGGTGGCGATGCCGCCGTTCAAGGTCAAAAATCCGGCGTGCCGGCCCATGACCTCAATAAAGAATAGGCGATTGTGCGCCGAGGCGGTGTCGCGGATCTTATCTACGGCTTCCACGACGGTGTTCAAGGCCGTATCGTAACCGATGGTGTATTCTGTGCCGACGATATCGTTATCAATGGTGCCGGGGATGCCTACCACGGGAATGTCAAATTCGGTGCTGAATTCCTTGGCACCCCGAAAAGAGCCGTCCCCGCCAATGACAACCAGTGCGTCGATTTGATGAGCTTTGAGGTTTTTGTAGGCTTTTTGGCGACCTTCGTAGGTCATGAATTCCTTGCAGCGGGCGGTCTTTAGAATGGTGCCGCCGGTCTGAATGATGTTGCTGACCGAGCGGGAGGTCATTTCCTCAATTCGGCTGTCCAGCATGCCCTGGTAGCCGCGCTTAATGCCGTAGATCTTCAGTCCGTTGTAAAGTCCCGTTCTTACCACCGCTCTGATCGCGGCGTTCATACCGGGTGCGTCTCCGCCGGAGGTTAAAACACCAATTGATTTTATGTGTGTCATGTGTATTCCTTTGTGAATTGATATGTGGGAATGTAAAAATTTCAGAGATTTGAACAAAGACTTTTATTACTGGTAACCCTTAAAACAATCATCCTGAAACAACACATAAACTGTCATCCCGAGCGAAGCGTAGCGTAGTCGAGGGATCTATTCATGTCTATGCAAAATTAAAATGGGTGTATGTAAATCGTTCATATTATTGATCCGTATCATGAATAGATCTCTCCGCTTCTCCGCCGGTACCGCTGGGACTTCTATGGAGCCGGCGGAGTAGCATGGTTTCAGGATCGGAATAATTTGATCGACAGGAAACATTACACTCGGATCTAATTGGGCCGATCCTGAAACAAGTTCAGGATGACATGTTTCTTTTCACACACCCCCGACCCCCGACTCCCGACTCCTCACCCCCGACTTCCCGAAATTATCTTTGAAAACCGAAGGTTTTTGATGTAATTTCAACATCAATAATAACAAGGACTCCATTATGAAACGCATCACATGTATTTTTACCATTGTTCTTTTATTTACTGCCTGTAATAATAACGATTTCCCAAAGCTCAGCGGTCCCTATTTGGGCCAATCTCTCCCCGGCATGAAAGCCGAGCTCTTTGCGCCGGGTATTATATCCAACGATCTTTGCAATCGCGATGTGGCCATGTCGCCCGATGGCAAGGAAATGGTTTTCACTGTGCATACAGCGGATTTTGCCTATGCAACCTTAATTGTCAGCAGGGAAGTGAAAGGCGTTTGGAGCAAACCTGAGGTGATCTCCTTTGGCAGGGATCCCCGCTATACGTTTATCGAACCCGCTATGAGCCACGACGGACAACATCTTTATTTCTGTTCAACCATGCCGACTGACGGCAGTGAAGAACCTGTTAAACAAGATATCCTGGTCGTGGATCGGACGGCAGAGGGTTGGAGTGAACCACGTTCTGCAGGTGAGGGTATCAATACCGATGGACTGGAATTCTTTCCCTCGATCACCCGTGACGGCACGCTGTATTTTACGCGTAGGGAGTTGGGGACCAACATTGAATATATCTACAGATCAAGATGTGTGAACGGCGAATATGTCGATGCGGAACGCCTGCCGGAGCAGGTGAATCTTGGTACCAATCGTTTTAATGCCTGTGTGGCACCGGATGAATCCTACGTCATCGTCCCGGCGGTGGGCGGTCCCGGGTCTCTGGGTGGTGTGGATTATTATATCAGCTTTCACAATGAAGATGACACCTGGACCGAGCCCGTCAACATGGGACCCGAGTTCAATCATGCAACCGGACAAGAATGGTCGCCCTTCGTTTCCCCGGACGGAAAATATATCTTTTTCATGGCATCGATCATGGCTGATCGCGATCCCGAAGAACTTACCTATGATGTTTTCTTTGACATGGAGCGCCAGGCGCAGAACGGGAACCCGGATATTTATTGGATAGATGCGGGGATATTGGATTCGTATCGGAAATAAACTCATACAAAGATACAAAGAACACCTCTCGCAAAGCCACAAAGTACCACAAAGAAACAAAGAAATACATTTTACCCACAAAGCGGACAAAGCTCACAATTAAAGAAATCCGCCAAGAAACAAAGGCACGGTTCTTTGTGTGCTTTGTATTTTGGCGGATAATTGTGCTCTTGTTAAAACTTGGTGGTTATAATAAGTTCTTCTTTGTGGTACTTGGTGGCTTGGCGGCTTTGTGTGAGGTCTTATTCCCGTAGGTGCCCATCTCCGGCAACCACCCATTTATACGTACACAATTCCCGCAGTCCCATGGGTCCACGGGCATGTAATCTATCGGTCGAAATACCGATCTCAGCACCCAGACCGTAAACGCCTCCGTCGGCCAAACGCGTGCTGGCGTTGACGATGACGGAAGCGGTATCGGC
>CAZSGO010000190.1:0-3860 GCA_964606395.1 uncultured bacterium | reverse complement strand
ACATATACCCAGTACAGGTTGCTTTAATGACATGATCAATTCATCCAATTGTCGTTCTTTTAGATATGCCATGGCCGATGAAGCCTCGCCGACGCCCGGAAAAATGACCTTATCGGCAGAGCGAATGGCTTCCGGATCATCTGTTACGATCGACGAAACGCCCAAGCGATCCAACGCTATCTGTACCGAGCGGATATTACCGGCATTATATTTAATGACCGCGATACTCATCAAAGAATTCCTTTTGTCGAAGGCAGCTCGGTGGATGTTATTTTACATGCTTGTTTCATGGAACGAGCTAAGGCTTTAAAAATACCTTCAATAATATGATGTTCATTTTCACCGCTGGCAGATATATGCAAATTACATCGCAAGCCATCTGAAAATGAGCGAAAGAAATGTTCAAGCATCTCTGTCGGCATTTCACCCACATATTCGCGCTTAAGCGGGACATTCCATTTAAAATAAGGCCTTCCGGAGAGATCTAAGGCAACTTCTGCCTTCGCTTCGTCCATGGGCAGACAAAATCCGTATCGCTCTATACCGCGCTTGTTTCCAAGAGCTTTTAAAAGGGCCTCGCCCAATGCCAGTCCGGTATCTTCTATGCTATGATGTTCATCAACGTTTAGATCGCCATTAACTTTTATATCGCAATCAATTCCGGAATGCTTACTGAAGAGCTCAAGCATATGGTTAAAAAATCCTAACCCTGTTGATACTTTATAGCTGCCGCACCCATCCAGATCGACCTTAACGGAAATATCCGTTTCGGTGGTTTTCCGATGGACCGAAGCTATTCGCCGGGGCTTTACAAGAAAATCACGGATCTCAGCCCAAGATGTCGTTGCAAGTTCGGCGCTTTCATGTTCATCCCCAATAAATATGGCCTTAGAGTGCAGATTTTTAGCCAGCTGCATATCGGATTCACGATCACCGATCACGTAAGATCCTCCCAGGTCATAGTCTGCATTCATATACCCGGTCAGCATCCCTGTGTTGGGCTTTCTCATGGGAGAATTTTCATCTTCGTAATGAGCGTCGATCAACACTTCGGAAAAGACGATCCCTTCATTTTTCAAGAGGTCCATCAAAAAATTATGAGGACCCCAAAAACGTTCTTCGGGAAAATCGGGACGGCCCATCCCGTCTTGATTACTTATCATAACCAGCTCATAATCAGTGTATTTTACGATATCACTTAATGCGGATATTACACCCGGTAACAGTTGCAGTTTGTTCATGGTATCAATAGTTTCATCGGCTACTTCCGATATAATGGTACCATCACGATCTATGAACAATACACGTTTCATGATCTGTTCCTTTTGGTATAAGTTTGTAAGGCCTCGCAGAGCATTTCATTTTCTTTTCGCGTACCTACCGTGATCCTCAGACATCCTTCGCAATGCAATTGATTTGAGCGATTGCGAACAATAATACCTTCTTCTGTCAAATAAGTGTACACATCGTTAGGATCATCAAATCGTGCCAAAAAGAAATTAGCTTCTGAGGGCAAAACCTCATTTACGATTGGGATCTTCGTAAAAGCATCCATCAAATAGCTTCGTTCGTTTATCAGCTTCGCCACCAATTCTTCCTTTTTACCGGGATCTTGCAAAGTTTTAAGTACAATACTCGAAGTTACATCGTTAATATTGTAGGGGTATTTGATCTTATTGAGTACTTCAATGATCTCGGGATCGGCAAAAGCCATCCCCAATCGAACACCTGCCATCCCCCATGCTTTTGAAAATGTCTGTATCACAATGAGGTTTTTGAATTCATCCAATCTCTTTATCCATGAAGCCGTTGTTGAAAAATCAATATAGGCTTCATCGACCATAACCAGAGACGGTACATTATTTAATATTGTCTCGATGTTCTCTTCACTGTAAACATTGGCTGAAGGATTATTGGGAGAGCAAATAAAGATCACTTTGGGTTTTTCTTTATTGGCCACGTCAATGATCTTCTCAACGTTCAAAGAAAAATCCTTATTCAGGTCAACATTCAGGATTTTTACATCATTGATATTTGCGGACACCGAATACATACCGTAAGTCGGAGGAAGCAACATCATAGAATCAACACGCGGCTCGCAAAAAGCCCTTAAGATCAAGTCTATGGCCTCATCGCTCCCGTTGCCAAGAAAGAGACGGCCGGATGAAGATAGCCCCTTATACGAGGCTATTTTGTCCCTGAGCTGTTTTTGCAATGGGTCAGGATACCGGTTCAATTCCTGATCGGCGGGTGAGCCGAAGGCATTTTCGTTCGCATCCAGAAATACTTTTGCTTTTCCACTGAATTCATCACGTGCAGAAGCATATTTCTTCATCTTAAGAATATTTTTTCGGACCAGAGCTGTAATATTAATTGGCATTATTTCGCTTTCATGAATTTTCAATTTTAAATAGTCTGCGTGAAACTGCCAGCCTATGTGCGTCCAATCCTTCTGTTTTTGCCATATGTTCAACGGCGGGACCTATATTCTTCAGGCCCTTTGCAGATAAGGACTGGAACGTGACCATTTTATAGTAACTTTCAAGGGATACGCCGCTGTAATTGCGCGCAAATCCCGCAGTCGGTAAAGTATGATTGGTGCCCGAAGCATAATCGCCGACAGATTCGGGGCTCATATCTCCAATAAATACCGATCCTGCATTGATGACATCGGGGATCATCTCGATCGCGTTCCGGGTATTGATGATAAGATGTTCAGGTGCGTAGGTATTGGAGAAGTCCATACAGCTTTTCAGATCATCCAGAACAATGATCTTGCTGTTGATCAATGCTTTCTCTGCAATTTCCGCCCTTTTTAGTTCATCAAGTTGCTCAATAACCTCTGATCTTACTTTTTCAGAGAGATGCTCATCATATGTAACCAGTATGGCCTGACTATCGACACCATGTTCAGCTTGTGATAAAAGATCGGCTGCCAAATATTCTATGTCGGCAAATTCGTCAGCGATGATCAAAACCTCTGATGGACCCGCGGGCATATCAATGGCAACGTTTTCTGTGGCAGCCAGCATTTTGGCGGCGGTTACATATTGATTTCCGGGTCCCAGGATCTTATAAACGGCCGGTACACTTTCGGTCCCGTAGGTCATTGCAGCAATGGCCTGTGCACCTCCAACCTTACATATATGGGTTACACCGGATTCTTTAGCTGCCCAAAGAATAGCAGGATGCAATGTCCCGTCCTTTCGTGGTGGCGAACACAGCACGATCTCTTTGCAACCGGCCAGAACAGCCGGAATAGCAAGCATCAGAACCGTTGAAAATAGCGGTGCCGTCCCACCGGGAACATAGATCCCGACTTTCTCAATAGCTCGCGCTTCTCGCCAACACCGGACTCCCGGCATAGGTTTAATGAATTTTTTCTTCGGTTTCTGAGCTTCGTGGAATTTTGTAATATTGTCTATGGCAAGACGAATATTATCCTTAAGAACAACCGATACGTTCTTTTCGGATTCTTTGATCTCTTCCGGCGTACAAAGGATATTTTCCAGATCGGCTCCATCAAATTTCTTAGTGAATTCGACCAAGGCCTTATCACCTTTAAGCATGACCATCCGGGTAATATCTTTAACATCGGACATCAATTTCTCTTGATTCATTTGCGGTCTTTTACACAGACCTTTCCATGTCTCAATAGACGGATTCTTGTAAATTTTCATAATTCCCTCATAGTATCATTTTTTCTATGTCGGTAACCAATAAACTTTCGGCACCGGCATCTTTTAACTGTTCGATCACTTCCCAAAATATATCTTCTTTGATCACCGAGTGGACTGAGCTCCAACCTTCTTCCCCAAGTGGCATAATTGTGGGACTTTTCATGCCCGGAAGGATATCAC